>JAFSWO010000039.1 GCA_017450165.1 Bacteroidales bacterium
GAAAACGGCGCCATCACCGCCCTGCAGGACGCGGGCGTGCCCATCCTGATGCAGGCCTATCCCGACGAGATCGGCAAGATGGACTTTCAGCACCGGCGGGACGCCTTCTGCGGCAAGTTCTCCGTTACGGATGTCTTCACCCAGTACGGCGTGCCCTTCACGGTGCTCAAGCCCCACGTGGTGCACCCCCTCAGCCCCAAGTTTCAGGAGAATCTGCGGGACTTCGCGGCCATCTGCCGCGTGGTCAACGGCATGAAGCGCTTTAACCTGGGCTGCATCGGCGCCCGCACCACCGCTTTCAAGACCACCCGCTTTGACGAGATCGCCATGCAGAAGCACGGTATCAACGTGGAGTCCTTCGACCTCTCCGAGCTGTTCTTCAAGGTGCAGAACATGGCCGACGACGACCCCAAGGTCCTGGCCAAGAAAGAGCACCTGATGAACTACACGGACTTCTCTCTGGTGCCCGAGAAGAACAAGAACACCCTGGCCAAGGTCTCCGTGGCTATCGACGGCTACATCGAGGAGTACCACCTGGACGCCCTGGCCCTGCGCTGCTGGAACGAGATGGAACAGGTGCTGCGCATCTGCCCCTGCGTGCTGCTCTCTGAGCTCAACGACCGCGGCATCGCGGCCTCCTGCGAGATCGACATGTGCTCCGCCATCACCATGCGGGCCATGAGCCTTGCCTCCGAGCAGCCCACCGCTGTTCTCGACTGGAACAACAACTACGGCGACGAGGAGAACAAGGTCATCCTCTTCCACTGCGGCCCCGTGGCCCAGAGCCTGATGACCGGCAAGGGCACCGTCACCAACCACAAGATGTTCGACAAGACCGATCCCGGCTCCGGCTGGGGCAGTACCGAGGGAAGAATCAAGGCTTTCCCGACCACCATCTCCAACTGCCAGACCAAGGACGGCAAAATCATCGTCTACGCCTCCGAGGCCGAGTTTACCGACGACCCCATCGAGCAGGCCTTCTTCGGCTGCGCGGGCGTCTGCGAGATTCCCGACATGGAGGACAAGATGATCCGGCTTGCCCGCGGCGGCTTCAAGCACCACACCAGCGTGGGTGTGGGCCACATGAAGGACATTCTGAAGGAAGCCTTCACCACCTATCTCCACTACGATTGGGTGGATATCGACAAGGACTGATTGAATCACAATGTGAGAGAGGAGAATCGACCATGAATCTTTCCTTGATGAGCTTTTCCATGATGAAGGAAGTCGTGCTCAAGCGCGTCACCGCCGAATCTCTCTGCACGATCGCGAAAAAAAGCGGGATCAACAGCCTGGATCTGATGGAGTTCGAGGTCAGTCTTTACGGTGAGCAGAAGCTGCAGGCCGCTATGAAGGCGCAGGAGGTCAGCTGCGGCTGCATCATTACCTCCGCCCCCATCTATGACGCCCCTAAGAAGGTGGAGGGCAAGCTGAAAAAGTCCTTCGAGCTTGCCAAACGCATGGGCGCGGACACGCTGATGGTCATTCCCGGCAACACAGGCATGGACAAGTCTGCTTGTGCAAAGATGTCCCGGTATCAGATGCTCGACCGTGCGGTGGAGAAATACACGCTTGCCGTAAAGCTCGGCGAGCAGTACGGGATCCGGGTCGGTTTTGAGAATACACCTGCGGATTATAAACCTCTCGCCTCCGCAGAGGACTGCCGCTATCTGCTGGACAAGGTACCCGGCCTCGGCATGATCTTTGACACGGGTAATTTCCGTGTCGCGGACACGAACGCGGACGAGCTGGCCGCCTATGAGCTGCTGAAGGATCGCGTCATCCGCGTCCACCTCAAGGACGTAGTCATCGGCTTCTTCAAAAACGGTGAAGCCTGTGTAGACGGGCAGAAGATCCAGGCGGTCACCACCGGCAGCGGCGTCATTCCCATGGCAGAGCTGATAAAGCGCTTCCGGGACAACGGGTATACCGGCACCTTCGCCGTGGAATACGCGGCCATGCCCGGCGTGAGCGGAGAAGAGCACGCAAAATTCGTCAAGCCCTATGTGACCTTCATTCAGGATGCGTACAACGATACGGCTGTGCGCCCGCCCTATGTGAAGATTGAGGGCGTAGACAAGCCGGTCTCCCGTCTCTTCTTCGGCACAGCCATCAAGCCCATGCTGATGGGGCAGAATGTGACCGCTCTGCTGGATGCGGTGCTGGCCTCCGGCATCAATTCTTTCGACTGCGCCAGAGGGTACGGGAATGCGGAAAAGTCTCTCGGCATGTGGATCAACAGCCGCAATAACCGCGAGCGGATCGTGCTTCTTACCAAGTGCGGCAACATCAGCCTGAGCGGAAAGGTCCGCGTCAACCGCGAGGTGATCGAGAATGAGCTTGAAAAGAGCCTGGTCACCCTGGGTACGGATTATATCGACATCTATCTCCTGCACCGGGATGATCCCAAGACGCCGGTCAGCGAGATCGTGGAGACGCTCAACGAGGCCAAGCGCCGCGGAAAGGTGCGCGTTTTCGGCGTGTCCAACTGGACGCACGCGCGCATCGAAGAGGCCAACCGCTATGCCGCCGCGCACGGCCTGGACGGCTTCTCCGTCTCCAGCCCCAACTTCGGTCTGACCCGTCAGATCAAAGACCCCTGGGGCGGCGACTGTGTCACGATCTCCGGCCCGGAGAATGAGAATGCGCGTAAATGGTACACCGAGAACCAGATGCCCGTCATCGCCTATTCCAGCCTCGGCCGCGGCTTCTTCAGCGGCAAGTTCAAGAGCGACGATTATGAGGGAGCGAAGAAAGCGCTCGACGGTGCGGCAAGAAAAGGATATCTGTACGAAGAGAATATGAAGCGCCTGCACAACGCGGAAGTGATTGCCGAGCGCGACAAATGTAGTGTAACGCAGGTCGCCATGCGCTATATGTTCAGCAACGAGATGAATGTCTTTGCCATTGCCAGCACCACAAATCCAGGCCGCCTCAAGCAGAATATTCAGGCGACGCTGACACCGTTCAATACCGAAGATGTAAAATTTTTGGAGAATGACACATGAAGATTGCAGGATTGGATATCGGCACCACCGGTTGCAAGCTGACGGTGTTCGATGAAAACGGCGCGCAGCTTGGCAAGGCGTATCGGGATTACCCGGTGCGCCGCGCCGTGAGCGGCCATGAGATCGATATCTCCACTATGATGGAGAGCGTCTACGCGGTCATTGAGCAAATGGCTGAGCAGTACCCGGACATTGCGGGCATCGGCGTCACCAGCTTTGGCGAGACCTTTGTCA
>JAFSWO010000040.1 GCA_017450165.1 Bacteroidales bacterium
GATCATCGCCCGCGAAACGGTGCGCCAGGTGCGTAAGGATGTGACCGCCAAGTGCTATGGCGGCGACATCACGCGTAAACGTAAACTGCTGGAGAAGCAAAAAGCCGGCAAGAAGCGCATGCGCCAGATCGGCCAGGTGGAGGTTCCCCAGTCCGCCTTCATGGCCGTCCTGAAACTGGACTAAGGCCTTTGTTAGTATTTTTCCCAAAACAGATAGCGAACCCTTGCTGCGGATTTGCAGAAGCGTGTTTTTGTGGAAGGGCTGTTAGTGCATTGTTTTTCTCTGCCATTCTGCAGACGTGCGCAAATTCGTATCTTTGTTTTCCGGCAGCCGCGAAGTATAATGAAGAACCGTTGTTTCCTATTGATTACACTGATTTCTCTTGTGTCGGCTTCTTGCGCCACACGGGAGATTCATCGGCGTTTTGATGCGATTGAACAGGCCGCTCAATCGCATCCGGACAGCACCCTGGCACTTCTTCATGCGATTCCTCAAGAGAAACTGACAACCAGGGGCCTTCAGGCCCGCTATGCCCTTCTGAACGCCAAATTGCTCTATAAGAACTTTATCGACACTGCAGATCTGGCGGTTATCGCTCCTGCAGTGGCTTATTATGCAAAACATGGCTCTGTGAAAGACAAGATGGAGACAGCATATTATCAAGGTTGCATTTTTCAGAACGGGGGCTCATATTCAGAGGCCGCCAACAGCTTGACAGACGCGCTTTCCCTTGCAGAAAAGATGGGCGATTCCTTCACGGCAGGCTTGATCAATGCTTCGCTGAGTGTTCTTTACAACAGTCTTCACAATTACTCCGAACAACGGTTATATGCAGAAAGGGCAGTGAAGTCGTTCGAAGAGGAAAACAATAAGGATTACAGCCAATACGCCCGGGTATTGTTGGGAATTGCACAACACAATTTGCGTAATTATGCGGATGCTGAGGCCATCTATAAAGAAATCCTCAATTACGGTAATCCTGATGAAATAAACAGGCAGGATGCGATGGTTCATCTGGCTCTTACACAAGCTGCCCGGCCGGACATAAAGGTAGATGAAGCAGATTCCCTTTTCACGCGAGTGTTGGCTGAAACAGGAACATTGCCCACGCAAAACATGTGGGGAGCATACGCTTATGTGCTTGATAAAAAAGGACGGCGGGATGAAGCTGACGAAATATACGCAAAACTCGATACGGCTGATATCATCAATTACGGGTGGTATGCTCTTTCGTTATATGAACGGAAACACTATCAGCAAGCATTTGATCATCTGTCCGCCTCCATTACCCATCAATCTGAGATACTGAACGTTGCGCTGTCGCAGGCGGCCATGAAAACACATAGGGAACAAGCGGTTCAGAGACAGATTAAAGCAGAGGAAGATGCGAAAATGCAGCGCATGATCTTTACCC
This sequence comes from Bacteroidales bacterium, assembly GCA_017450165.1. Taxonomy (GTDB): domain Bacteria; phylum Bacteroidota; class Bacteroidia; order Bacteroidales; family UBA932; genus Cacconaster. The sequence goes on from JAFSWO010000040.1 coordinate 1,416, forward strand.
TGATCATAGCGTTGTTCCTGGTTGTCTCAGCTTTTTTGTTCTTGTTGATATGGCATCGCTACAACAGAGTCCGAGATGAGAAGATTCGCTTGGAACAAATGGCGGAGCAAGTACATCGACAGTTGAACGAGATGGAGAAAAGTGTTTCTGCTACACGGAAAGATTCACTCCAGGAATCATATATCCGTCTTTATCAATCCCGCTTCAAAGAGATGGGGATTCTATACGAAAGGCTTTGCTATGCGGAGAGGCATGGGAGCGAATCACAGGTGATTCTGTCCGAAGTGAAAAGAATGTTGAAAGGGATTCAAATGGATACGGGCGGCAGTCGCAGGTTTGAAGATATGATTGACGAGCGGCTGAATGGTATTATGGCTCGTTTTCGCAAAGACTTTCCCCGGCGGCCGGAGAAAGATTACCGGCTGATGAGTTTCGTCATTGCAGGGTTCGATGCAAATACCATGGCCCTTCTTCTGGACATGCCCTCAACAGCGTCTGTTCACATGCGAAAGTCTCGTTTGAATTCGCTAATTTTGGCATCAGACAATGAAAAGAAAAACAAATATTTAAAATTCTTTTGAGTGGACTGTTATGAAAAAGGGGCTAATCTTTCTTATGCTGATCGTTTCCGCATTTTTTTTGGTAACCGCCTGTAATCCGGAGCCGGTTTCTCAGGACCCTGAAGATGGGCTTCATAAGGGCAATCTGACAACCAGTAATAACGAAGATACGGGACGCAATACTCACAGAACCTTCCGAATAAACAGGTAGAAGACGTCTAATCTATTGTCATTGAGCGGGATGCGGTGTTAGGTTTTTTATGGAGATTATAAAGGTATCCGCCACAGAGTGCCCTGTGGCGGATATCGTTATAATTTGTGTTAGAGTCGGTTAGAATACGTATTTGCCAAGAGAGAAGCCGCATGGTATATTTGCAGAAACCTAAAATCAATTCATTATGAAAAGGAAATACTTGCTTCTTTCATTATTATGTATCAGTCTTCAATTTGCGGCTTGCGATCCTGTTGAAAAACCAGTGGACGACCCTCCTCTGGATTATCAATATACGGAAGCAGATATGAATAGGCCGCTCAATGAGACTTACTTCGTTTCACCGGAAGACCTGAATGCGTACCTTCATTATAAATCTTTGGTAGAGAAAAAAGAGATTGTCGTAGAAAGTATAACCCCCGTAAAGAATAATGCCGGAGACACGCTTCTGTACCTGATCAACTATGATGAAGGATGGGACCTTCTCGCAGCAGACAAACGGGCTACTGTTCCTCTTGGATCAGATAAAACAGGACACCTGAATCTTGAGGAAACAGAGCATCCGATAGTATCGTGGATAATGTGTCTATCCGAGGATGTTTATGCTACTCGAATGACAGATAGCTGTAATTCTGAAGCCCCCGACATTACTGAGTATAATATTAATACTTGGAAAGCAATAACAGCGGATGAGTCGTTGTTTAGAGAAGTGATAGAGGAATACCTCCCGGAAACACGCTCCTATCCGCATATTGGTCAATATGTATTTGCCGGGGTAACCGAAGTTGACCTTTTTTACGACGAGGTACGACACTTGACCACAACAAAATGGTGCCAAGACGATCACAACTGTAATGATTATGTCCCTTGGAGATCGGATGATCCCTCGTTACACGCTCCCGCTGGCTGCGTTGCGGTAGCTGGTGCACAAATGCTTTATTATTTGCATTATTACATGGGAATCCCACAAACGGCACCCACGACAGCTTATTGTTATAGTTCTGTAGGGGATCCGGACCCGCTATCACAGATGGGACAAGGAGATTATTCGGCAACTGCGTGGGCGGAAATGGATTCATTAGGGCAGGATAAGGCCGGAATGTTGATTGCTTCCGTTGCAAAGATGGTCCATAAGAATTTTGGCAATAATGGTTCTGGCGCGATTACGGCAGATCTTGTAACAGACTGTTTTCCAAATTACAGAATAGCATCTAACTATGCATCATATCAGGAAACGACAGTCAGCAACAGTTTGATGTATCAGAATATGCCCGTAATTGTTCGAGCGGGAGGTACCGCCCCCAATAACAACGGCCACTGTTTCATAATTGATGGTTACATGCGAACTCGTCACCAGACAATATACACTTATGTATGGGAGTGGTTGAATTATGATCCGGAAGAAGAATACCCCAAAATGCCAAATCAATACGATATAACTTACTCATCACCAGTTATATCGTACTATTATATGAACTGGGGCTGGGGCGGCGATTGTAATAATGTGGCTTTTGCAAAAAGTGGTGACTGGGTGATAGACAATCAGTACAATTTCATATACGAGAGAGCTATGATACATAATTTCCACGACTATTTCGAGTAACTATACTAATGCCTAAGAATATGAAAAAGTTTATTGTTTTTGGATTGTTTGCAATGGCAATAATACTTCCCAGCTGTGCTGGAGAGGTAAAACCCGAAGAACCCGAAGTCACTCAAGGAATCGATGGCTTCACCTTACGTGGTGTTTACCAGATTGACTGGAGTGCCGGATTTGCAAAAAATACAGTATTTCATGTCAATGTGTATGCGCAGAATCTGATTGATTGGAATAAGCATGATCATCATTACTGGAAAAACTGGCGCAGCGCCGGCTGGATGGAGAGCGACGATCAATTGATGAATGATGTGATTTCAAAAGAAAATCTTCACATTGGTTTTGCCCCGGAAGAAGGAGGATGGACCCCCGCTTTTGTGAGCGGAAAAGCCTATAATGAGGTGTACGGTTATTTAAAAACCTCTTTCATACAAGGCTTTAAGCCATATATACCCGATGCCGATGGGCACCATGGTTATGCGTTTTCTTTCTGTGAAACAGAAGGGGGCATCAACATTGTGGCAGATAAACCTCTTTTTGGAATTCCGGCAGGTTCCGACCTGAGTGAAAGATTCATCATAACAAGTGCGGATCCGCAATTCCGCGTAAAGTATCCGTCATTTGAGGTGATTGATAAGGAACAATCATGTTTAGGCCTTTCTGCAAAAGAGTTTTTTGTAAAGAATATGGCGGTATGTCAAATGAGACAAAACAATGGCTTATATGAAATAGCATTCTCTGAAATTCCACCGGAAGATTATAGTGAAATAACGTTTACCATCAGTATCCCCGTATCTATCTATGATGATTGTTATGAGCAGTTGTGTGCCGGGCGGCAATTATCGGACATTAAAGGGAAAGCTCGCGTAATGAAGGGAACGACCACCGTATATTTCGGAAAGACTGCCCAGGAAAACTGGCACCTGAACAAGGTAGAAAGGATGAAAGGATCGTTCAATAGAGACAACATCGAATACTGGTAAGTCTTTGATTCTAAGAGGCTAGAGCATCTTCTTCTTGTCTGACGGCTCGAAAAAATGCCCTCATCCGCATATCACGGATAACTGCAAAGTCTTTTGTGCAATCCTTTCGACCTTGCAATGTAAATAGTTGTCCCTTAGGCGATAACACAAAGTCCTACCCCACCAGACAGGGGGTAGGACTTTTATCATCTTGCAGGAAATGAGAGTGTTACATTGCAAGACTCAGCTTCGGCACAGCAGACAGAACGGCTCGCGGCGGAAGCGGCGGAAGCGAGGCGAACAGGCCTAGTCTTCCGTGACGCGCTTGACGCGGGTTTTGATGCCGTCCCAGAGGTCCAGGAGTTCGTCTTCGATCTTGCCTTCGGTGCGGACGCCTTTTTCGAGGCGTTCATACTTCTTGCGGCACTCGGGGCTGCAGAAGACCTGCTCGGGGTTGGCCTTGATGAAAGTCGTGTCGCAGATGGGGCAGGTGAGGGTGGCGCCGACCGGGGCCTGACGGTTGATGTCCACCACGCGTTCATACTTGTTCCACAGTTTTTTAACGGCGGATTCGCGGGTGACTCCCTTGTAGATGGCAAGGCCGATCAGCAGCACGACGGCGGTCCACAGGATACTGGAAAGGATTTTCTTCATGGCCGGCAAGTTTTGAAGCGTCTCCGGCAAATTTACAACTATTTCGCGTATCTTTGCAAACTATGTTCACGGAAAAGCGCCCAACCTGTTTCCGGCGGGCACTCCTCGCCATCGTCCTGCTGCTCAGCGTGGCGGAGCCGGTGCGTGCACAGTATGAGTCGTTCGGCACCGAGCCGCTCAGGGTTCAGTGGCGGCAGCTGCAGGGTGCGAACTACTCCGTGATCTATCCGCAGGGCCTGGATTCCCTGGCGCGTCGCTACCTCTATCTTTTCGAGTCCTCGCGAAACCAGGCGGGCGATTTGCTGCGGATCGAGGTGCCGAAGGTGCCGCTCATTCTGCATCCGTACGCCCTCTCCAAGGTCAGCAGCCCGACCTGGGCGCCCAAGCGGCTGGAACTCTTCCCTACGCCGGGCAATGCGGAGCACTTCGCCCTGAACCATGACCGCTACCTGGCCCTGCGCAACAACGTGCGGCTGGCCTACATGGGTCATTACCAGACTTATGCCTTCAACGTGTTGCGGTATGTCTATGGCGATCAGTCGGTTGCGTTCGGCGTGGGGTTCAAGCCCACGGTCTGGCAGGCTGTCTCTTCGGCCGATTCCTTCGTCTCCGACGCCACCCTGTCGGGCGCGGGCCGCAATGCGGAATACCTGATGTTCTGGCGGGCCGCCTTCGTGACGGGCGACTGGCGCCTCTACGACCACTGGCACTTCGGCTCCTACCAAAGATACATGCCGGACGACAAATCGATGGGCTACCTGCTGGTCTCGGATATCCGTCTTTTCGCCGATAAATATCACGGCGTGGGCGATGCGCTGACCATCCAGATGCGCGACTGGTGGGATTTCTTCGGCGTCTGGAACCGAAGCTTCCTGGAGGCGACGGGCCGCACCGTCCGCAAACACTGGCGCAATGTGGCCTGCAACTATGCTCCCATGTGGTACGACCAGGACCTGCAGCGCGCCCCCTTCACACATTTTGAACCGCTGGCCGATATCCCGGCCATCTATACCGATTTTCGCAACCTGGCTCCGACCGCACAGGGCCTCTTCGCCACGCAGTCGGGCTATAACCACGCGAACCGACTTGTCCGTCTGGATGACCAGGGCGGCGTACATCGCCAGCGGGCTTTTTCAAAGCAGGCGAGCCGCATCGTATCGGACGGCGGCAAGCTCTACTGGTCGGAAATCGTGCCGGATGCCCGCTATGAACTGGTGGAATACTCCGTGTTGCGCAGCTATGACACAAAATCGCACCGTACCCGCAGCCTGACGCACCGTACGCGGCTTTTCAACCCGAGCGTCGCGCCGGAAAGCGATCGGCTCTGGGCGGTGGAATATGCGCCTGAAGGTGGTTCGGCCGCCGTTTCGGTGGATGCAGCCACGGGTCGTGAACAGTACCGGCTGGAGGCCCCGCAGGGCTGCTCTCTGGTGGAGGTGCTGCAGGTGGGCGATATGCTCTACGCCACCGGCATCACGGAGGAGGGAATGGCGCTGATGCGGATTTCGCCCTCCGCGGGCGAAGGCACCTGCGCCGATGATTCTTCCTGCGATGCGGCAGCCTCCTGGCAGATATGTATCGCTCCACAGAACAGCTATTTGCAGCAACTCTCGCAACTGGGCGACGACCTTTGTCTGGTCTCCGACCAGGATGGCGTCAACTGCATTTACCGTTATGAGACGGCCACCGGCGCCGTCCGTGAAATCGTTCACTCCCGCTTCGGCGCATTCAACCCGGTGGCAACCGGCGACGCACTCTATTATTCTGACTACACCGTCAAAGGCCACCGTCCCGTCCGCACGTCGCTCGCGGCGCTGGATGCGCGTCCGGCAACCCTTTCCGGCGACCGTGCCGGTGCCTTCGCGATTGCCGACCGCGAGGCGGCCCAGGCCGCCGCGCCCCTCGCTGCCGCCGCCCTCACCCCGGAGGATGACGCCGCTCTGCTGGCCTCCATCGACACCCTCACGGAGCAGCCCTATCGGCGCGGCGCAAACCTCTTCAAAATCCACTCCTGGGCGCCTTTCTATGCCTCTGTCAGCCGCGCTATGGCCTCCAAGTTCGAGCCCATCTACCAGTTGATCAATCCCGGCTTTACCCTGCTCTCCCAGAATGAGTTGGGAACGATGGTAACCACGATGGGATACGGCTGGCACTATGCGCGTTACCAGAGCGGCAGCCCCCGTCACAGTTTCCACTCCGCGCATCTCTCCATGACCTACAGCGGTCTCTATCCGGTGTTCGATTTTAATGTGGATTTCAACGACCGCTACTGCAATGACATCACGCCCGGAAGCGATCCCGTTTCCCCCACGCCCGGTGCGCCCCCGGCCGATTTCAATACCACCCGACCTTCGCTGGATATTTCGCTGCGCACCTCCATTCCCTGGAACTTCAGCCGCGGTGGCTGGCAGCGTGGTTTGACGCCGGAGGTGACGCTCTTCTACAGCAACGATCACTTCCATGATTTCAGCAACGGCTCCAGCGGCCCGCTCTTTGGCTGGACAGCAGGCCTTTCCGGTTATACCCGGCTGGAAAAGGCCCGCCGTCATCTCTCTCCCCGTCTGGGTCTGGGCGGTGCGATTCGTTATTCCGAGGCAGGCTTGCGCCCCGATGATGGTCCGCTTGGAAGGACCCTCTCTGCACGACTCTACGGCTGGTTGCCGGGTGTTCTGCCTTCGCACAGCCTGCGGCTCGATACCCAGTGGTGGCGCGATTTCAGTTACTACTCGAGCGCTTCGGCCATCGGCGGCGTGGACCGGTTGCGCCCCCGCTTCCCGCGAGGCTACGATTCAGCGTTAGCCAAGAACCCGAATCTGGAAAGCGTGGTCAGCGCTTCCATCGATTATGGATTCACCATCCCACTGGGCGATATCACCTGGCCGTGGCTCTACTACCTGATGCGGCTGCAGGTGGTACCCTTCGCGGATGTGGCGGTTGCCCACTCCGTGACGCCGTCGCCGGCCAAACAACTCTATACCTCCTTCGGTACTGACCTGCTGGTCAACGCCCACTTCTTCCGCATCGGCGCCGAGCTGAATCTCGGTCTCCGGGTGGCCTTCCCGTATGATGCCGCCGCTGCCGCCGCCGGTGGCTCCGGTTTCAACAATCCCTATTTTGGCTTCATCCTCTCCAACAACCTGTAGTTGGATGGACGAGAATTCCACCGATTGGCGAAACCCCGGTTGTCTCCTTCAAACCCGATATTCACCTTCCCGGTTGATGTCCGCTACAGATAGCTATAGCGGTTATTCGGAGGGAAGGTGCGACGATTTGGCGGGACCGTCCCAGCGAATCGTCCATACAGCCATCCAGATGATCTTTCCCCCGGGAAGGTGAAAGTTGGGTTGATCCTTTCGCCCGTGATTTTGCAATTATTCCTTTTGTTGTTTATATTTGCAAAGACCCGTGGCGTCTAGAACGATAACAAGTTATGAAAACGAGAATACACAAAACAATCCGCGTAGTGCTGGGATTCATTCTCACGCTGCTGGGATGCTCGGGCTGCAGGATTGTTCCGGCGGCTGAATATGGTTGCCCTACAGCAGATTATAAACTTCAGGGTACGGTGACGGATTCGCAGACCAAACAACCGATTAAGGGAATCCGGGTGGTTTGTGCATTCGGTGGCCTGAATAACGAGTGGGGATACAAGGACACGCTCTACACGGACGCCACCGGTAAAATTTCAAAGGATTATCCATCGATGACCGCCTTCTCGAACGACATTCAGGTGCTACTGGAGGATATAGACGGTTTTGATAATGGCACCTATGAGCCCTTACTTCTCGAGAAGGAAAACCTCCCTGTCAAGCAAATGAAGGAGGGAGACGGCAAGTGGTATGGCGGAGTCTACACCATTACCGCTGACGCCGAACTTAATGAGTATATCCCCCCGGCAAGATAACCCAGGCGTTCGCCACGGGGCGTTCCCCGTCGGCATCGAAACGGCGGTTGTCGCAGGGATGGTTCACCACCACGAGGCGGCCGCTCGGCACCTCGGCGCTCCTGCCGCTCCGGACCACCATCGTGGAGGAGCCGCCGCCATCCAGGTTAATGGCGTCGACGCAGCCTAGCCAGATCATAATCTGTTGCAGTTCAGTCATCGTGAGGCCGGCTGCTTTGGCGTTGCGGCCGTCGGCTACGAGGAAGACCAGCGTCCCGTCTTCCCGGATGCCGAAGGCGGTGCGGGGATGCCGGTTGGAGTTGAACTTGAAGGGGTGAAGGTCACTGCGGACCCCGCCGAGCAGCAGCATCGGACCTGCCGTCAGAATGGTCTCGCCGGAGAGTGTTTCTTCAAAAGTCCGTTCCGGGCCGAACCCGGTCGCGATGGAGAAGCGCCCTTCGCGCACGACGATCGCGCCGCTGCGCTGCGGATCCCGCCGGAAGTTCTCTATCGGTGCATTTTCACTGACAATCACATTATCAATCCGGGAGAAGGTGGATCCTCCGTACGGCGCCTTCATGTGGAAGAACGACCCGTTCACCGCGGCCAGCGCACCCGCCTCGCGGCCGAGCGCCGAGGTCAGCGCCAGCGTCCCGGCCGGGGCTGCCACCAGGGCGCACTCCCGCTCCGGCGCCACGGTCAGAACGGAAAGGAACTGGTTGGATCCGAACAGGCTCGCGTCAGCCACCGCGCACTGCTGCAGCATCAGTCCGTTGTCAATAAAAGTCTCCTGCCAGGGGCCGCGGAGGAACGCCAGCGAGTCGGCATCAGCCCCCCTCGCCCGCATCGGCAACAGCACAAAAACGGCTGCCAGCGCCAGTAAAAATACTTTCTGTTTCATAGTTTCCACAAAGATAGAAAAAAGTTTGTACCTTTGCCTGTTACTGAGATATGGTGTAATGGCAGCACTAGAGATTTTGGTTCTCCCAGTCCAGGTTCGAATCCTGGTATCTCAACACTAATACTAAACTGCACTATTTTGGAACCTCCGAGTTGCAATACCCCGCTGATCAGTGACAGCCCCGACGGGCCGTTACGATGCTCCGTGCAGCGTTTTCATCTGAACACATGCAACGCAGCCACCCCGGCAAAGGGCGGCCGCCGCGCCGTTTGACCCGAACATTTCCAACCATTTATGGCACTATACCTCACCAAAGAACTTGACAATGACGCCAAAATATATGTTTGGCACATTACGGAGTCCGAACAGGAACTCAGAGAGAATACGTCCATTCCGGACGATGAACTCGAAGAGCTGACGTTCCTCAAAAGCGAAGCCCGCCGGAAGGAGAAGCTGGCGGAGCGGGCCCTGCTCAACACGATTTTTGAAGACGAGCGGGTCTATCTGGGCCACCACGACAACGGCAAGCCCTATCTCCAAAACCTCGCCACCGAGATCAGCATCTCGCACACCAGCGACTATGTGGCCATCATCCTGCATCCCGACGAGGCCCTGGGCATCGACATCGAGCGGCTGGACCGCGACTTTTCGGCCGTCGAGAAGAAGGCCCTCTCCGAGGACGAGCTGGACGATCTCTCCGACCGTCACCGCTCCCTGCAGCTGGCCATCTACTGGTGCGCCAAGGAAGCCATCTACAAGCGTATGTCCATCAACGGCGTGGACTTCGCCGAGCAGATTGAGGTGGAGCGTTTCAACCCGCACGACGAGGGCGAGATCGATGCCACCTTCTACTACAAGGATGGTACGGAAGAGGAGTTTGAACTGGAGTACATGACTTTTGACAACCATGTAATGGTTTGGGTAGTAGGTTAATATGAAGAACTTTGTAGAAGAACTCAAGTGGCGCGGGATGATCCATGACATCACCCCGGGTACGGAAGAAGAACTGAAGAAAGGCCCCATGTCGGCCTATGTGGGGATTGACCCCACGGGCGACAGCCTGCATATCGGACACCTTGTGAGCATCATGATTTTGAAGCACTTCCAGGCGTGTGGCAACAAGCCGTTCGCCCTGGTGGGCGGCGCTACCGGCATGATCGGCGATCCCTCGATGAAAAGTGCGGAGCGCAACCTGCTGGACGAAGCCACCCTCGCGCACAACGTGGAGTGCATCAAGGCGCAGCTCTCCCGCTTCCTGGATTTTGAAAGCGATGCGCCCAACAAGGCCGAACTGGTGAACAACTACGACTGGATGAAGGACTACACCTTCATCAACTTCACCCGCGATATCGGCAAACTCATCACGGTCAACTACATGATGAGCAAGGATTCCGTGAAGAAGCGCCTCAGCCGTGATTCGAGCGAGGGCATGAGCTTCACCGAATTCACCTACCAGCTGCTCCAGGGCTATGATTTCCTCTGGCTCTACCAGCATCGCGACGTCCACCTGCAGCTCGGTGGCGCGGACCAGTGGGGCAACATCACCACCGGTGCGGAACTCATCCGCCGCGTGCTCGGCAAAGAGGCCCATGCCCTGACCTGCCCGCTGATTACCAAGGCGGACGGCGGTAAGTTCGGCAAAACGGAAAAGGGCAACATCTGGCTCGACGCGGAGCGCACCAGCCCCTACCAGTTCTACCAGTTCTGGCTGAATGTCAGCGACGTGGATGCGGAGCGCTATATCAAGATATTCACGATGCTCGACCGCGAAACCATCGAGGCTGCCATTGAGAACCACCGCGCCTGCCCGGAGCGCCGCGAGCTCCAGAAACTGCTGGCGCGCGAGGTGACCGTCATGGTCCACGGCGAAGCGGAATACGAGAATGCCGTCAAGGCCTCCCAGATGCTCTTTGGCAAGGCCACGGCCGACGACCTCCGCAGTCTGGACGAGAAGACCTTCCTGGCGGTGTTCGACGGTGTGCCGACCTTCGAAATCGCCCGTGAAAAGCTCCCGATGAACATTCTCGAGGCACTGGCCGTCGAAACGCAGGTCTTCCCCTCCAAGGGAGAGGCCCGCAAGATGATCCAGGGTAACGGCTTCTCCGTCAACAAAGAGAAGTTCACCGACCCCAATGGCAGCCTGACCGAGGCCGATATCATCGACGGCAAGTACATCCTGGTCCAGAAGGGCAAGAAAGACTATTACATCCTGATCGTTCGTTAAAACCCACCCGTCATGGAAGCACCCCAATCCACCCGTCAGCTCAAAGTCGCCCGTGAAATCCAGCGCGACCTCGCAGAAATCATCCGCAGCCGCGGAATGGCCGCCTACGACGGCGCCATGGTGACGGTGAGCGGGGTCAAGATCAGCTCGGACCTGGCCCAAGCCCGCGTCTATGTGAGTATCTTCCCCTCTGTCAAGCAGAAACCGGTGATGGAGAAACTGGAGAACGAGAACCACGCCCTGCGCGGCGCACTCGGCCGCATGGTGGCCAAGCAGCTCCGGATTGTGCCGGAACTGGAATTCTTCCTCGACGACTCGCTGGATTACGTCGAGCACATTGACGAATTGCTCAAGAAGTGATGAACCTGCCGGGTTTCATAGCCAGGCGGTACCTCTTTGCCAAGAAGTCGCACAATGTCATCAACATCGTGTCCGGCATCTCGGCGGCTGGCATCGCAACGGGCTGTGCGGCGCTTATCATCATCCTCTCCATCTACAACGGATTCGACCGGATTATCCGCGACCTCAGCGACAGTCACACGCCCGACCTGCTGATTCAGGCGGCCGACGGCCGACGCTTTGATCCGGCGGCGGAACCGCTCGCGGCGCTCCGCTCAGAACCTGGCGTCCGCACCACCTGCGGCACGCTGGAAGAGAAGGTCTACCTGCGCTACGGCGAGCGGCAGTGCGTGGCTACGGCTAAAGGCGTAGATCCCGATTATCAGCAGGTTACCGGATTGCAGGATTATCTGACGGAAGGCTCCTTCACGCTGGTGGACAGCACCGGAAGGCCCGGCGCGGTAATCGGCCGCACACTGGCGCTCGAATTGGGCCTGCGCCCCGTTTTCCTGACGCAACTGGAGGTCTGGTTTCCCTCGCGCAGCGCGGAAATCTCGCTGCTCGATCCCTTCTCCGCCCTGCATCGCGAAGTGTTGGAGCCGCGCGGCATCGTCTCGCTGGAACAGGGGTTCGACAAGAAATATGTCTTCGTGCCGCTGGCCACCCTCCGTACACTGCTCGAGGAGCCCGAAAACGTCTCGGCCGTTGAGGTCTATTTCGCACCGGAAGATCTCTCGCGCAAAGGACTGGTTCCGGCTGCGCAGCAGAAGCATATCGCCGCCGCACTGGGCCCCGGCTACACGGTCAAGAACCGCCACCAGCAGAACGATACCATCTATAAGTTGCTCTCCTATGAGAAGATAGCCATCTACGCCATCCTGCTCTTCATCGTCCTGATTATCTCCTGCAACATCTTCGGCTCGCTCTCGATGCTGGTCATCGAGAAACAGGCGGATGTGAAGATTCTGGAATCGATGGGGGCCGACCGCAAGCTCACGCGCGGCATCTTCGTCCGCGAAGGGTGGTACATCTCGCTGCTGGGCGTGGCCATCGGTACGGCCATCGGCCTGCTGGTCTGCTTCCTGCAGCAGCAGTTCGGGATTGTCAAGATGCCCGGCAACTTCGTGGTAGACGCCTACCCGGTGGTGGTCCGCCTGCAGGACGTCCTGCTCACCGTAGCTTCCGTCTCCCTGATCGGCTGGCTCGCCGCCCGCCTGGCGCGGGCCTGACGCGCGCACATTATTCCCCGAAAGTTTGCTATCTTTGCGCTCCCAATGGCAGGAAAGAATCAAATACTGGAAGACTTCACCCGCAGCGAGTATAAGCAGGGTTTCGAGACGGATATCGCACAGGAATTCATCCCGAAGGGCCTGAATGAAGAGATTATCCGACTGATTTCCGCCAAGAAGCAGGAACCCGAGTGGCTGCTCGAATTCCGGCTGGACGCCTTCCGCAAGTGGCAGAAGATGACGCTCCCCACGTGGGGTCATCTGAACATTCCGCCGATTGATTTCCAGGATATTATCTATTACGCGGCACCCAAAAAGCCCAAGACGGCGGACGAGATCGACCCGGAACTGGAGAAGACCTTCGACAAGCTCGGCATCCCGCTCAACGAGCGTGCCGTGCTGAGCGGAATGGCGGTGGACGCCGTCTTTGACAGCGTCTCGGTCAAGACTACTTTCAAGGAGACGCTGGCGGAAAAGGGCATTATCTTCTGCTCCTTCTCCGAAGCGGTGCGGGATTATCCCGAGCTGGTGCGAAAGTACCTGGCAAGCGTGGTTCCTTCGGGAGACAACTTCTATGCGGCCCTCAACTCCGCGGTCTTCAGCGACGGTTCGTTCTGCTACATTCCCAAGGGCGTCCGCTGCCCGATGGAACTCTCCAGCTATTTCCGCATCAACGCGCGCGGCACCGGCCAGTTTGAGCGCACGCTGATCGTGGCCGACGAGGGCTCTTACGTGAGCTACCTCGAGGGCTGCACCGCCCCGATGCGCGACGAATCACAGCTGCATGCGGCTGTGGTGGAGATTGTGGTGGAGAAGGATGCCGAGGTCAAGTACTCCACCGTGCAGAACTGGTATCCCGGCGACGAGCAGGGGCGCGGCGGC
>JAFSWO010000007.1 GCA_017450165.1 Bacteroidales bacterium
GTGAAGGCAAGACCCTCGTGGCAACCCTCCCGGTCTTCCTGAACGCACTGGCCGGCAAGGGTGTGCACGTAGTCACCGTCAACGACTACCTGGCCAAGCGAGACGCCGAGTGGATGGGCCCGCTCTACATGTTCCATGGCCTGAGCGTGGACTGCATCGACAAGCACGAACCCTCTACCGATGCCCGCAAGAAGGCTTATCTGGCCGACATTACCTTTGGTACCAACAACGAATTCGGTTTCGACTACCTGCGTGATAACATGGCCATCAGCCCCGAGGATCTGGTGCAACGCAAGCATCAGTTCGCCATTGTGGACGAGGTGGACTCCGTGCTGATCGACGATGCCCGGACGCCGCTCATCATTTCCGGCCCGGTGCAGCGCAGTGGCGACGAAACCTTTATCCAGTATAAACCCTATGTGGAGCGTCTCTACCAGGCTCAGCGCCAGTTGGTCAACCAGACGCTCAACGAGGCCAAGCGCCAGATTGCCGCAGGCGAAATCGCCGACAAGGGCGAAATCCTGCTCCTGCGTGCCCACAAGGGACTTCCCAAGTATGGTCCGCTCATCAAGTTCCTGAGCGAGCCGGGCATGAAGCAGATCCTGCTGGATGCCCAGAGCAAGATCACGCGCGCCGCATTCTCCGACCGCGATATCGAACAGCGCATCGTCACCAACGAACTCTACTTCGTGATTGACGAGCAGCAGCGCACTGTGGAGCTGACCGACAAGGGTAACGAAATCCTGGCCGGCGCCGTAGGCGATCCGGACTTCTTCCTGATGCCGCGCCTGGGCGACGAAACCGCCGCCATCGAGCACATGGACATCTCCGAGGAGGAGAAGCGCCGCAAGAAGGACGAACTGAACTCCAACTACTCCCTCAAGGCGGAGCGCATGCACACCGTGGACCAGCTGCTCAAGGCCTATGCAATGTTCGAGAAGGATGTGGACTACGTGATTGTGGACGGCAAGATCAAGATCGTGGACGAGGGAACCGGCCGTATCATGGAGGGCCGCCGTTGGAGCGACGGTCTGCACCAGGCCGTTGAGGCCAAGGAAAATGTGAAGGTGGAGGCGGCTACTCAGACCTTCGCCACCATCACGCTGCAGAACTACTTCCGTATGTACCACAAACTCTCCGGTATGACCGGTACGGCTGAGACCGAAGCCAAGGAGTTCTGGGATATCTACAAACTCGATGTGGTGGTCATCCCGACCAACCGTCCGGTGATCCGCGACGACCAGTCCGATGTGGTCTACAAGACCATGAAGGACAAGTACAACGCCGTGATCGAGATGATCCAGGAGCTGATTGCCAAGGGCCGTCCGGTGCTGGTGGGTACCACCTCCGTGGAAATCTCCGAACTGCTCAGCAAGATGCTCAAGATCAGGGGCATCAAGCACCAGGTGCTGAATGCCAAGCAGCACGCGCGTGAGGCGGAAGTCGTTGCGCACGCCGGCGAACCGGGAACGGTGACCATCGCTACCAACATGGCAGGTCGTGGTACCGATATCAAGCTGACCCCCGAAGTCAAGGCTGCGGGCGGTCTGGCCATCATCGGTACGGAACGGCATGAAAGCCGCCGCGTGGACCGTCAGTTGAGGGGCCGTTCCGGCCGTCAGGGGGACCCGGGTTCCTCGATTTTCTTCGTCTCGCTGCAGGATAACCTGATGCGTCTTTTCGGTTCCGACCGCATCTCCCGCGTGGTGGATAGGATGGGCATGGCCGATGGCGAAGCCCTTCAGTCCTCGATGCTCTCGGGTGCCATTGAGCGCGCCCAGAAGAAAGTGGAGGAGAACCATTTCGGTATCCGTAAGAACCTCGTGGAATACGACGACGTGATGAACTCGCAGCGCGAGGTGATCTATACCAAGCGCCGCAACGCACTGACCGGTGACCGCATCGACGTGGATGTGCTCAACATGATGGGCGACTATTGCGATATCTTTGTGGACGACCACAAGGATCTCGACTACGACTCCTTCTGCGAAGCCTTCGTGGAGGCCCTCTCCGTTACGCCGGAATTCACAGCCGAGTTTTATGATCATGCCCGCAAGGAGCAGTTGGTCAACGCTTTGCAGGATACGCTGCTGAACGCGATGCAGCGCCGTTTCGATACCCTGATCGAACTCTCCTGGCCGATTATCAAGAACGTCTACGACACCAAGCGGATGTTCTACCAGAATATCGCCATCCCCATCACCGACGGACGCAAGGTCTTCCAGGTGCTGGTGGATTTGCGCAAGGCCTACGAAAGCAAAGGCAAGGAGATTGTCCGCTCCATTGAGAAGTCCGTCACCCTCCGCGTGATTGACGAATACTGGAAGGAGCACCTGCGCGAAATGGACGACCTCAAGCAGTCCGTCCAGAACGCCTCCTACGAGCAGAAAGACCCGATCCTTGTCTACAAGACCGAGAGCTTCGGCCTCTTCATCAAGGTGCTGGAGAACATCAGTCGTGACGTGCTCTCGTTCCTGAGCCGCGCCACCATCTTCCTCCGTCAGGATCAGGAAGCCTCCGAGGTGGCTACCGAGGCCCACGAGAAGCGCACCGACATGAGCCGGATGCAGACCAGCCGTCCCGACATGCTCACCAACAACGTCGCCCCGCGCAGCAACCAGCCGGTCCATGTAGAGAAGAAGGTGGGCCGCAACGACCCGTGCCCGTGTGGCAGCGGCAAGAAGTACAAGAACTGCCACGGTCGCGACCTTTAATATCGCAAATACCTGAAAATTAAATAGAAATATGAAATACGACATCATCGTCATCGGCGCAGGGCCGGGCGGCTATGTGGCTGCCATTCGCGCTGCACAGCTTGGTTTCAATACGGCCGTGGTAGAACGCAACGAACTGGGCGGTATCTGCCTGAACTGGGGTTGCATCCCCACCAAGGCGCTGCTCAAGAGCGCGCAGGTGCTGCATTATGCGCAGGCCGGTGCGGAATATGGCGTGAACGCCTCCGAAGTTTCGGCGGACCTCGAGAAGATGGTCGCCCGCAGTCGCGGCGTCTCCACCACGATGAACGCCGGCATCGAATACCTCTTCAAGAAGAACAAGGTTACCGTGCTCAAGGGCAATGGCAAGGTGCTCTCCGGTGGCCGCGTGGAGGTGACCGACGATGATGACCATGCCGTGATTCACGATGCGGACCACATCATCCTTGCAACCGGTGCGCGCCCCGTTTCGCTTCCGTTCGCTCCCGTGGACGGCATCAAGATCTGGAGCTACTATCAGGCACTGACCCCGGATGCGCTGCCCAAGAGCCTGGCTATCATCGGCTCCGGCGCAATCGGCAGTGAATTCGCCTTCTTCTACCGCAGCCTCGGATGCGAGGTGACGCTGATCGAGTACCTGGACCGCATCCTGCCGCTCGAGGACGACGATACCTCTGCGCAGCTGAGCCGTTCGTTCCGCAAGATGGGAATCAAGGTGATGGTCTCCTCGCAGGTCAAGAGCGTGGATACCACCGGCGAAGTGTGCCGTCTGACGGTAGAAACCAAGAAAGGCGAGGAGGTGATTGAGGCAGAGAAAGTGCTCTCCGCCGTGGGCGTCCGTCCAAACACGGAATTTATCGGTCTGGAGGAACTGGGCGTAGAGATGAACCGCGGCAAGGTGGTGGTCGACGCCGACTTCCGCACCAATGTTCCGGGACTCTATGCCATCGGCGATATCATCCCGACCCCGGCATTGGCCCATGTGGCTGAGGCAGAGGGTGTTCGCTGCGTAGAGTGCATCGCCGGCCTGAAGCCCGCTCCGATCGACTACGGCAACATTCCCGCCTGCACCTACACTTCGCCCGAGGTGGCGTCGGTCGGTATGACCGAGCGTGCCGTCAAGGAGAAGGGCATCGCCTACAAGGTGGGCAAGTTCCCCTTCACGGCCTCCGGCAAGGCGGCTGCGGCCGGTGAGCGTGACGGATTCGTCAAGCTCATCGTGGACGAGGCAACCGACAAGGTGCTTGGTGCCCATCTGGTGGGCGGCAATGTCTCCGAAATGGTCGGCGGCATCGTCGTGGCCCGCAACCTGGGCGTGACTGCCACGAATATCATCAAATCCGTCTTCCCGCACCCGACGATGAGCGAAGCCATCCTCGAGGCGGCGGAAGCCGTTCACAACGAAGCCATCCACATTTAATCTGAATCCCTATGGCACGCATTGAAGAACCCATCCACATGGGCGTCAACGAAATCGCCCGCATTCCGGTCGGCGCCGAGATTCGCGGCGGCGTGATGATCTCCGCCGGAGATATTCGTATCGACGGCAATTACTTCGGCAAGATTTTCTCGAAAGGCAAAATCGTGTTGGGCGACGGCGCAGTGGTGGAGGGCGATATCCTCTGCCGAAACGCGGACATCAGCGGCCGTTTCTCCGGCAAGATGATCGTGGAGGACCTGCTGACCCTGACGCACACCTGCGATTTCAAGGGGATGCTGAGCACGGCGCACATCTGCATTGAAGAGGGCGCCGATTACAACGGCATCTGCAAGATGATCTCCGAGGAGGAGTTCACCGAGATGTCGGCTGAATTTGAAAAATCGCTCTACGATTCCGGCAGCGCCGAAGAGAACGGGGATACTCTCTAGCGAATCCGCTCGCGGATATTGTAGCAATTGCGTTCCTGACTGTTCCGGGAGACCAGTTCTCCCAGAAATCCGGTCAGGAATAATTGTATACCGATGATGACCGCCAGCAGGGCCAGGTAGAAGAGCGGCTGGTCCGTGACGGCGCGGAAATGAAGCCCGTGTGCCTGGCAGACCAGTTTGTTGATGATGATGACCAGGGCGATGACGGCGCCGATCATGAATGTCAGTATACCCATCGACCCGAAGAAATGCATCGGCTTCTTGCCGAAACGCTGCAGGAACCAGATGGTCTCCAGGTCCAGAAAACCGTGAATGAAGCGCTCCGGTCCGAATTTGCTCTTGCCATATTTGCGGGCCTGGTGGTGCACTACCTTCTCCCCGATGCGGGTGAAACCGGCCTGCTGGGCCAGGTAGGGGATGAAACGGTGCATGTCCCCATAGACCTCGATATTCTTGATAACATCCTTGCGGTAGGCCTTCAGGCCGCAGTTCATGTCGTGCAGCTTGATGCCGGTAACGCGGCGTGCGGTGTGGTTATAGATCTTGGAGGGAATATTCTTGAACAGGACGTTGTCGTAACGTTTTTTCTTCCAGCCGGATACGAGATCGTAACCCTCCTGGCGGATCATCCGCATCATCTCGGGAATCTCCTCCGGATTGTCCTGCAGGTCGGCGTCGAGCGTGACCACGATATCGCCCTCTGCAGCGGCGAAACCTTCATAGAGGGCGGCCGATTTGCCGTAGTTGCGGCGGAAACGGACGGCGCGGATCTCCGGATGGGTGGCCGAAAGGTCTGTAATTACCTTCCAGGAACCATCGGTACTGCCGTCGTCCACCAGGATGATTTCATAGGAGAGGGGGCCGCCGGCAGGGGACTTCTCTCCGGCGAGGGCGCGGCCGATCCAGTCCACGAGTTCGCCGATAGAGGCTTCCTCGTTGTAGAGCGATATGACAAGCGAAAGGTCCATAATCTAAGCAAGTTCGTCTTTCTCTTCTTCCTGCGGCGCGTTGTCTCCGATGGGATCCTTGCGCTTGGCGGTAGAGGCTCCGATGATGGCACTGATGGCCAGGCCCAGCACGAAGTCCCAAATCAGGGAGAGTACGCACATGATCTGCGGCAGGTTGTCCATCAACTTATAGACAGCCTCCTCCGCTTCCGGCGTAATGCCCGGCGTAGAGGCCAGCGTAGCAGGCAGTTGCGTCATAATCTCATCGATGGCCCCCGGGAAGAAAAACCGGTAGGAAAGGTAGGCGAATACGGCGCACACGATGGAGGAAAAGAGGCAGACCAGAATACCGTAGCCGGTGGTGCGGGGCTCTTCCGGATGGGCGTCGCCATAACGTTTCATGAAAAACCACAACAACCAGATGGAGCCGATGAGTTTGACCAGCCAGAGCAGGATGTTCAGGAAGGAAAGCTGGACCAGGCTGCCGATGGTGGTGCAGGCGAGGGTGACCAGCGAGAGCAGCAGGCCGTCTCGCATGGCGAGGCTCCATTTCGCGGACTGAGCGGTATGATTGGGTGTTTCC
This sequence comes from Bacteroidales bacterium, assembly GCA_017450165.1. Lineage (GTDB taxonomy): Bacteria > Bacteroidota > Bacteroidia > Bacteroidales > UBA932 > Cacconaster. Next base: position 6,114 of record JAFSWO010000007.1, read on the forward strand.
ATGTGCAGGTTTATTTCTACAAAGGTAACAATTATTTAAATATTCGTATCTTTGCGGATTGTAATAAAAATCAGTTGTAATGATTAAAATCACTTTCCCTGACGGCAACGTCAAAGAATATCAGAGCGGTGTAACTGCTTTCCAGATTGCGGAAAGCATCAGTCCGCGCCTCGCCGCCGATGTTTTGTGTGCATCGGTGAACGGGACTATTTATGATTTGGACCGTCCCATCAATGAGGACGCCTCCTTCAAACTCCACAAATGGGAAGACCCCGAAGCCAAGGCTACCTTCTGGCACTCCTCCTCGCACCTGATGGCGGAGGCGCTCCAGCTGCTCTATCCGCAGGTGAAGTTCGGCATTGGCCCTTCCATTGATAACGGCTTCTACTATGACGTGGATCTCGGCGAGAAGCAACTCGTCGAAGCCGATCTGGCGAAGATCGAGCAGAAAATGCTCGAACTGGCGCGCGAGAAGCAGCACTTTGTCCGCACCGACGTGGCAAAGGCCGACGCGCTCAAGACCTTCTCCGCCCGTGGCGAAAACTACAAATGCGAACTGATCGATGCGCTCCAGGACGGAACCATCTCCTTCTATACCAACGGCTCGTTCACGGACCTCTGCCGCGGCCCGCACCTGCGTGACACCTCGGTCATCAAGGCGGTGAAACTCACCTCGATCGCCGGTGCCTACTGGCGCGGTGACGAGCACAACAAGATGCTGACCCGCATCTACGGCATCACCTTCCCCAAGAAGTCGATGCTCGACGAATACCTGATCATGCTCGAAGAGGCCAAGAAACGCGACCACCGCAAACTGGGCCGCGAGATGGAACTCTTCGCCTTCTCCGCGAAGGTGGGACAGGGCCTGCCGCTCTGGCTGCCGAAGGGCGCCGAGCTGCGCATGCGCCTGGAGATGTTCCTCCGCAAGGTGCAGAAGGATTACGGCTATCTGCCGGTCATCACCCCGCATATCGGCCAGAAGGAACTCTACGTTACCTCCGGTCACTGGGCAAAATACGGCAAGGATTCTTTCCGCCCCATCACCACGCCGCAGGAAGGGGAGGAGTATCTGCTCAAGCCGATGAACTGCCCGCACCACTGCGAGATTTATAAGATCAAGCCGCGCTCCTACAAGGACCTGCCGATCCGTTTCGCGGAATTCGGTACGGTGTACCGTTACGAGCAGAGCGGCGAGCTGCACGGCCTGACCCGCGTGCGCAGCTTCACCCAGGACGACGCCCACCTCTTCTGCCGTCCCGACCAGATCAAGGAGGAGTTCTGCAAGGTGA
>JAFSWO010000041.1 GCA_017450165.1 Bacteroidales bacterium
AAATCGCCCACCAGTCCGCCGATCCCGTCAATCGTGCTCACGCTGTTGAGGGTTGAACCGATGGTAATGGGTGCAAGACTGCCCAATGGAACGGAAATCTCTTTTTCAAAGAGGGTAATGTCCTTGTTGAATCCTTCGGAAATGTCGTACTCCGACCTGGAGCATGAAACAATCATCGGAAAGATCAGCAACAGGCTTAAAAGAAAGCGTTCTTTCATATTAGAAAGTGAATTATTCAGAAAGTCCAAGTTCTGCCGCCTTCTTTTCCATGAAGGCGTATGCGGCATCGAAGTCGTTGGGAATCACGCCATCCAGAATGGCCTCCTTGACGGCTTCCTTGATGATGCCAATGGTATTGCACGGCGGGATGTGGTACTTCTGCATCACGATCTCGCCGGTAATGGGGTTCTTGAAATTGCGGACGGCGTCTTTCTCCTCCACCTCCACCAGTTTGCGCTGGAGCTCCTCATATTGGCGGCGGAAGTTCTCCACCTTGAGGGCGTTCTTGGAGGTGATGTCGGCCTTGCAGAGAATCATCAGGTCCTCGATATCGTCGCCCGCGTCAAAGAGGAGGCGGCGCACGGCGGAGTCGGTCACTTCGTCGGTCACCAGGGCCACGGGACGCAGGTGGAGCGCCACGAGTTTCTCCACATAGTGCAGGTCTTCCGTCTGCGACATCTTCAGGTCGGCAAAGATGCCCTTGATCATCCTGGAGCCCACGTATTCATGGCCGTGGAAGGTCCAGCCGAGTTCCGGTTCATAGCGCTTGGTGCGCGCTTTACCCACGTCGTGGAGCAGGGCGGCCCAGCGGAGCCAGAGCTTGTCGGAGGCGGCCGCCACGTTGTCCAGCACCTGCAGGGAGTGGCGGAAATTATCTTTATGGCCGCGGCCCTCTACCGTCTCGACCCCCTTGAGCGCATCGAGCGCCGGCAGGATGGCGGGCAGCAGGCCGCACTCGTCAATCAGCAGCCAGCCGACCGACGGGCGAGCCGTCTTCATAATCTTGTTCAGTTCATCGGCAATCCGTTCGCGGGAGAGGATGGAGAGGCGCCCGGCGTTGCGGCGGATGGATTCCTTGGATTCGGGAACGATACGGAAGCCGAGTTGGGTGGCGAAACGGATGGCGCGCAGCATGCGCAGCGGATCGTCGCTGTAGGTGGTGTCGGGATCGAGCGGGGTGCGGATGATGCCTTCGTTCAGGTCGCGGATGCCGCCAAAGGGATCCACGAGTTCCCCATAGTCCTCATGGCAGAGGCTGAATGCCAACGCGTTGATGGTGAAATCGCGCCGCTCCTGATCCTCCTTGAGCGTGCCGTCTTCCACGATGGGTTTGCGGGAATCGGCCCGATAGGACTCGCGCCGGGCCCCCACGAATTCCACCTCCATTCCCTGGTAGCGCAGCATGGCGGTGCCGAATCGGCGGAAGACCGATACTTTGGTGCGAACGCGGGCCGCAACCGCTTCAGCGAGCGCAATGCCACTGCCCTCGACCACCACGTCTATATCGTTGCAGGGACGTTTCAGAAACCAGTCGCGCACATAACCGCCAATTACAAAAGAGCGGACGCCTTGCGCCTCGGCCTCGTCGGCGATGATGCGGAAAATCTTATGATTCAGCGCGTCGGTCATTCTTCAATCATTTCCTGATAGGAGGGAACCCTGTCGGCGAGTACATAATGGCCATCTGCAGCATTCCGGCTGCAAAGATAAGCGGTTTTTCCGTTACTGATGAGAATATACTTTACTTGTAATGTACGGTTATAGCGAAGCACCTGATCCACAACCGATTCGTCAAGCCGCACATCCGGAGCCTTGCACTCCACCAGCAGCAGCGGACGGAGCGTGCGGTCAAACACCAGGATATCCGCGCGGTAGCGTCGGCCGTTGTATTCGAACCCGAATTCGCTCCGCATCAGGGTCTGCGGCACCTTGCGGTCCGCCATCAGCCAGGCGATGAGTTGCTGACGCACCTCCTCTTCCGGCGTGCGGGCCACCATTTTCTTGCGGATCGGATCGAAAATCTCCATAACAACGGTTTCTTCTTGCGAAGGTAGGCAATTTTATTCATACCTTTGCACAGATGGCAAAACAGAGCATCGATACCACTGCCCGCTTCCGGGCGCTCCGCGACGAAATCCTCGCCGGGGAGCTCAAGCCGTTCTATCTGCTCTTCGGCAAGGAACACTATTATATCGATGAACTCTGCCGCCTGATCATGGAAAAGGCCCTTCCGCCGGAGGAACGCGACTTTGGCCAGATGGTCTATTTCGGGGCCGATGTCAAAGCCGCCCAGGTAGTGGCTACGGCCCGCCAGTTCCCCATGATGGTCTCCCGCCAGCTGGTGGTGGTCAAGGAGGCGCAACTGATGGACAACCTGGAGGAAATCGGCGTCTATTTCGAGGCCATGATGCCTACCACCATCCTTGTCATCTGCTTCAAGACCAACAACGATCCCACCCGCAAAGGCAAGTCGGTGGACAAGCGCACCTCCTTTTACAAGAAGGCCTGCAGCGTGGGTGTGGTCTTTGAATCGGAGCAGTTGCCCGACTACAAGATGGCCCGCTGGATTGAGGATTATTTCCAGACGCGCGGCCTGAAGATCTCGCCGGACGCCGCCGCGCTGCTGGCTGAATATGCCGGGGTGGACATCGCCAAGATTGTGATGGAGACCGACAAACTGCTGAAGGTGCTCCCGCCCGACACGCCGCTCGTCACGTCGGCCGATATCGCCGCCAACGTGGGCATGAGCCGCGACTACTCCGCCTTTGAGCTGACCAAAGCGCTCTCCATGAAGGACATCCAGAAGTGCTACCGGATTGTACACTTCTTCGCCGAGAGCGAGAAGCGCTTCCCGCTGGTGATGATTATGGCTGCCCTCTCCGCCCATTTTCTCAAGATTCTGCGCTATCACGCCCTGCTGCAGGCAGGGGTGCCGCGAGATGAGATTCTGCAGCAGCTGGGCATCAATCCCTACTTCGGAGCCGAGTATGACCGCGCCATCCGCAACTATCCGCTGCGCAAGACGATGCGCGTGATTTCGCTGCTCCGGGAGTATGATCAGCGGAGCAAGAGCAATGCGCGGGGGAGCGCTTCAGACGGGGAACTGCTCACCGAACTGGTCAGCAAGATTTTGGCCTGAGCAGCATCAGGGCCGCATAATTCAGAAATCCAAATCCCGGTAAGAGATAGACCTGCAGCTTGGAGCTGAAGGCGGACATCATCACGAAGAAACTCGTGAAGATGATCAGGAAAAACCGCGGCAGCGGATCCATGGCCGCGCGTCGCTCCCGGTTGAAGAGGGTGCGCAGGATGGCCCATGCCGCAAAGAAAACGGCTGGAGCGGCGGCATACCAGATGGTGTAAAGATAGTAGTAGAAGGGCTCCTTGTGGTGGAAGGCGTTCACGGCGCGCCCGAAGGTCTGGTGACCCAGCAGCTCCTGCAGGTAAGCCGATCCGCCCTCCATCCAGGCGTTGAACCACCAAATTCCGCAAAAAGCGATGAGGATCAGCCAGGTGCGCCAGCCCCAGACGCGTCCGAAGGCTCGCCAGTCGTTCGCAATCACTGCATAGACCAGCAAGCAAACGAAAGGCATCAGGAATCCCACCGGTCCCTTGGAAAAGACGGCCAGAAAGACCCAGAGCCCGAAGAGCCACCGGTCGGCGGGACGCTCGTCTCCGCTGCGGATCTTCCAGAAGGTATAGAACGCCAGCGTGATGAAGAGGGTCATGAGCATATCCATGCGCACCACCACGGCTGACCCCAGGAACCAGGCGGTGAGCCACATCGAAAGCTCCGCAAAGAAGAGCCAGCGGCCGCCCAGATTGCCGTAGCGGCTGCACCAGCGGTCAAAGATGAGCAGGATGGCCAGGGCCGGGAGGAGCGAAAACAGCTCGAGCACCGCGGCGCAATGCGTGCCCAGCAGCAGCCGGCAGCCCATCACGATCCAGATGAAGAGCGGGGGCTTGTCGGCATAGACCACGCCATCCAGATAGTGGCACCAGAGATGGCCGTCCCGTAGCGCCTCGTCGGCAATCGCGAGGTACTTGAGTTCGTTGGTAGGGGTCAGCGGCCGGAAAATCAGGACGGGAAGCAGGCACAGCAGGTACAGAGCGACCCGCCCCCAAGGCGACCGGATCAGCCTTTTGAGTGGGTTTTGTTCCATATCATCAGGTTCCGGGTGTAGGAGATCAGGCCGAGTCCCTGTCCGAGAATCAGCACCGGATCGCGGCGGATGATACCGTAGGTGACGACGATCAGCGAACCGGTGAGCGAGATAATCCAGAAGCCTTTGGGCAGGATGGATTCACCCCGGCGCGACGAATAGATGAACTGGTAGAGGAAGCGCAGGGAGAAGATCAGCGTGCCCGTGGTGCCGAAGATCAGCAGCCACAGCGGCAGCCCCTCATTCTTGAAGAGCGAATCGGCCACCGTGCTGCCCTTGGTTACAATCATCGTGGTGAGGGCCACCACCGGCAGCAGAATAAAGGTGGCGACCGCCGTCCGGCTGCCCACGCGGCCCAACTTCTGCCAGACGCCCTTGGCCCAGAGGTTCCAGATATAGACGTAGTATCCGATCACCTGGCCGAGCATGATGGCGAAGTCCTGGCGGAGCCAGCCATAGGTGACATAGAGCACCGAGGCCACGAGACTCAGAATCCAGAAGAGGCTGGGGGAGACCACCTTGCGCTTCTTCTCGGAAAGCAGCCACTGCACCAGCACCCGGGCGGAGAAGAGCCCCTGTGCGGTGAATCCGAGTGCATATACCCACCAGCTGCTGGTCATGGTTTATTCGAGGTTGCCGCCCTTGATGCGGATATCCAGGTAACGTTTCTTCATCCAGCGCCAGCCGAAGCAGTCCACGAAGGGACCCACCAGCCGGTTGGCGAGGTTGTATTTGGCTTTGCCCGCGGTGCGGGGATAGTGGCGCACCGGAATCTCCTTGCAGTGGCCGCCCACCATCTGGATGCAGGCGGGAATGAAGCGGTGCATCCCCTTGAACATGGGAATCTTCTGCGCACAGGCGGTCTGCATCACTTTGAGCGGACAGCCGGTGTCGGTGATACCGTCGTGGGTCATCATCCGGCGCCAGCCGTTGGCGATCCTGGAGGAGGCACGCTTGACGAATCCGTCCTTGCGATGGGCGCGGATGCCCAGTACCAGCTCGTAATGGTCGCTCTCTGCCAGCAGCAGGTCAAAGTCGTCCGGATCGGTCTGCAAATCAGCGTCGATATAGCCCACCAGGCGCGATTGGCAAGCCGCGATGCCGGCCTTGAGGGCGCCGCTCAACCCCGTGTGCTCCAGATCCAACCAGTAAAAATGGGGGTGACGGGCGCAGGCCTCGCGGATGAGCGCTTCGCCGCCGTCCGTGGAGCCGTCGTTCACAAATAGCACGCAGGCCTTCACCGGGCAGCGCTCCAGATAGGCGCCCAGCCGATCCTCCAGTGCAACAGCGTTCTCCTTCTCGTTGAAGAAGGGAACGAGGATGGTGAAATCGTATTGCGCGGTTTTATTCTCGGCTCTCATGGGCGTGCAAAAGGAATACAAAGATAATAAAAAGAGGATAATTTGCAGAACACGAAACTTTTCGTACCTTTGCGCTCCGCTAAAAAGGGAATCCTTTTTGGTGTAATGGGAGCCGGACCCATTCCGGCTTGAGTAACACATTTTTAAACAGTATGAAACATCTGACTCTCAATGGCAGTCTCCGCACTGTCGGCAAAAAGGCTGACGTTAAAGCCGTCCGCCGCAACGAGCAGGTTCCGTGCGTCCTCTATGGCGCAGGCGTAGAGAATGTTGCATTCTCCATCAACGCAAAGGACCTCAAGGCTCTCACCCACACTCCGTACTCCCACATCGTTGATCTGAACGTTGACGGCAAGGCTTACGTCGCTAAGCTGCAGGCTATTCAGTATCACCCGGTTACCGACGAAGCCCGCCACGTGGACTTTCTCGTGCTGGATGCAAACAAGCCCGTCACCATCGAGGTTCCCGTCAAGATCTTCGGTAACTCCGTCGGTGTCCGCCAGGGTGGTAAGCTTTATCAGGCTGTCCGCAAGCTCCGCGTCAGCGGTCTGATCGACAACCTTCCCGATGAACTGCCTGTTGACATCACCCCGCTGGGCGTCGGCAAGCAGATCTCCGCTGGTGACCTTTCGTATGACAATATCCAGATTGTCAGCCCGAAGGCTACGCTCGTCTGCGCTATCAAGGCTACCCGTGCCGCTGCTACCGCTGCGACCGAGGAGACCCCTGCAGAATAATGAACTTTCTCGTTGCTGGGCTGGGTAATATCGGTGACGAGTATGCAAATACCCGGCACAACGTAGGATTTATGGTATTGGATGCCTGGGCTCAGGCATCCAATACTACTTTTACGACCGGACGTTACGGTGCTACGGCCACCGTTTCGTTCAAGGGTCACAAGTTCACCCTGCTCAAGCCTTCCACCTATATGAATCTGAGTGGCAAGGCGGTTAATTACTGGCTGCAGGCCACCGGCATTCCGCGTGAGCGGCTGCTCGTGGTGGTGGACGACCTGGCCTTGCCTTTCGGCACTCTCCGTCTGCGTCCCCGCGGCAGCGACGGTGGCCACAACGGCCTCAAGCATATCGATTATATGCTCTCCAGCGACGATTACGCCCGCCTGCGGGTGGGCATCGGCCACGGCTTCGCCGAGGGCGGCCAGATCGATTATGTGCTGGGCGAGTGGCTGCTGGAGGAAAAGCGGGTGCTGCCTGAGATCCTCAATCAGGCGATAGAAACCATCAAGTGTTTCGCATTGGAAGGGGTGGACCGGGCGATGTCCCGCTACAACCACTCCGTCATCGAGTCGTAGAGCTCGTCCATCTGGCGGCGGTCCTTCTTGGTGGGCCGTCCCGTTCCCCTGTCACGTTTCACGAAGAAGGTCTCCACGGGTGCGTGGAGTTTGGCCAGTTCGCTCTCGGGCGTAAGGTTTTCGGCAAAGCGTCCGACGTCCTTGGCGCCGAGCCGCTTCTCCAGCGGGGCCAGCACTTTGAAGGTGTAGTGGACCGCCCCCTTGCGCACCTCGATCAGATCGCCGGCCTTGACCTCCTTGGAGGGCTTGATGTCGGCGCCGTTCACCGTGATCTTGCTCCCCTTGCAGGCCTCCGTGGCCTCGGTGCGGGTCTTGAAGACGCGGATGGCCCAGAGAAACTTGTCAATCCGTACGGCGTCCATTATTGCTCCTCCTCGTCGTCATCGGGCAGGGTGGCTGCCACATTGGGATCGATATACTCGTCCGGCTCTTCCGGAACGGGCGGGATGGTGGCCTGGAGCAGCGTGACGCCCTCCTTGCCCGGCACGATGGTGGCTTCGCCCACACCCCAGGGAATCAGCACGCTGCCGCCGCGGGAAAGAGTGGCTTCATCGGGCGCGCCGTCGCTGCGGAAGGTGGCGGAACCCTCCAGACAGATGTAGATGATACAGCTGTTGAAGCGGTCCATATCGAGCGTAGCGGGCTCCTTGAGCGTAAGGCGGCGCAGGGTGAAGTGCGGATTCTCCGCCAGTACATCCAGGCCGCGGGTGTCGGCGATATGCAGGGCCGCATCGTCGTAGCGCTGGTAATTGATGCAGTCGATGGCCTCCTCCAGATGCATCTTGCGGGCTGTGGCGGGATCCCTCTCGCGGCCCCAGTCGTAGAGACGGAAGGTCATGTCGGACGATTCCTGCACCTCGGCGATCTTCAGCCCGCCGCCGCAGGCGTGCACCGTCCCGGCCGGAATGTGGAAGAACTCCCCGGCCTTGGGGGTATAGACGTTCAGCAGCTCGGCCGCCGTGCCGTCCTTGCACTTCTCGTAGAACTCGGCGGCGCTGGTGTCGCGCTTGAAGCCCATATAGACGCGGGCATCCGGTCCCGCTTCCATGATATACCAGCACTCATCCTTGCCGAACTGGTCGTACCGCTCGGCGGCGATCGCATCGTCCGGATGGGCCTGCACGGAGAGCAGTTTCTGGACATCCAGCAACTTGACCAGCAGCGGAAATTGCAGTTGATAGGCGTCGAAGATGCTGTCTCCCACGAGGTTGCCCAGATAGGTTTCCAGCAGGTCGTCCAGCGCGTTTTCCGCCAGGAAGCCGTTTTCCACCACCGATTCCTGTCCCTCTCCCATGGAGGAGATCAGCCAGGTTTCACCACCCCAAACCCGGTCTTGCCGAATGGGGACGAAGGTCAAAGGATAGAGTTTGCGTTTCATTGTGCGTCGGGTTTAGGAAGGTATTTCCGCAGCAGCCAGATACTGAGGACCAGCAGCGCCACCGCCCCGGCATAGAGGGCGATATAGCCGCCCGTGGTCAGCAGATCGATAAAGCCGGTATCGATTCCCATGTCGGGGATCAGTCGCGAAAGCAGCGTGGAAAGGCTGTTGTTGAGGCAGTGCAGGAAGATGGTGAGCCAGAGGCATCCGGTGCGGTAGTAGATCCAGCCGAAGAGCAGACCCAGCGCAAAGGCGGGGATAGCCTGCCAGGGGTTCATATGGATCAGCGCAAAGATGAAGGCGGACCAGAGGATGGCGGCACGCGGAGAGTGGTTCCGCGCGATTCCGCGCTGGATCATGCCGCGGCAGAGCAGCTCCTCCAGGAGCGGTGCCAGGATGCAGGTAGCTATGATGGAATCCACCAGATTGGTCTGGAGGAAGACTTTTTCAAAAACGGCCTTGATCAGTTCGGGCATGGGCATCAGGCTGGTCAGCGGATCGATCACGATGGTCAAGGCCAGCATGGCCAGGGCGGCCAGCGCAAAGGTGCGTGGCCCCTTCAGCTCTCCGAACGCGGGCTGGTTCACGGCAATGGCCGGCATGCCCTCTCTACGCCTGCGGGCGGCCATGATCCAGATGAAGAGCATCGGCAGCACCATGGAACAGAGATAGGAGAGGGTGGTGGATTCCAGGACGGGGGAGATGAAGAATTGTTTCGCGATTCCCAGCAGGAGCCCGAAGACCAGCGAGCCGCCCAGCAGCAGCGCGACCAGCGCCCAACTGTCGCCCAGGGAAGGATAGTAATAATCGAGACGTTTCATACTTCAAAAATACGAATAAAAAGATTATTTTTGCGAAAAGAAATCAGGCAAGATGGGATTGAAAGGCAAAATCAAGGCGCGGTGGAGTTCCCTGCGCGAGAAGGTGGCGGCTGCAAAGCAGAATCACCGCTATGTCCGCGTCCTGCTCAACAAGTACTTCATCCTGACCTTCATCTTCCTGATCTGGATCCTCTTCCTTGACAACAACAATGTCATGGTGTGGCTCCGCACCCAGCACACGCTCCGCCGCCAGAAGGCGCATATCGAGCTGCTGGAGCGCGAAATCAACCAGACCGAGACGCGGATAGACCAGCTCTCGTCGCAGCGCGATTCACTGGAACGGTTTGCCCGTGAGGAGTATCTCTTCCACGAGCCGGGAGAGGATGTCTATATCGTAAAATAAGCGCTCTATGAAAAATGTCCTTCGTGCCGGCGTGATTCCGGCGTTGCTTGTGCTGTTGCTTTGCGGAGGGTGCGACCCGAGTGCGCGGGAAGAGCGGAAGAAGGACCCGCAGTACGACCTGAAGATCGATTATCGCGACAATTTTTTCCTCCCCTATTACTACTGGACGGAGGAGCAGCTTTCGCTGGCCAAATCGCTCAGACCTTCGGATACCAAGGATATCTACGACTACTTTGACGCCTTGCTCTATGAAAAAGACCGCTGGAGCTGGATGATAGACGGCCGCTCGTTCGTCGCCAGTGAAACGGGACAGATGCAGGGAACCTACGGCGTTTCGGTGGGCCAGCCCATCGAGTATTACGGCGATTATTCCGTGAAGATCGCCCTGGTCTATCCAGGCTCTCCCTTTGCCGAACAGGGAGTGACTCGCGGCTGGACCCTGACCCATATCGCCGGGGAACCGGTGGACCGGCTGATTCGCCAGGGACGCTTTAACGACGCCTTCAACACCACGCCCCAGAGTTTCACGCTGGACGATTTGGATGGCGTATCACACACTTTTACGGCGGCGGCCGCCAATCTTTCCGTCGGCCCGGTCCTGAAGACCGCCGTCTTTACGGCCGACGACTTCTATGGCCTGACCGAGCCGGTGGGCTATTTCAACTACCTCTCTTTCAAGGCGAACTTCCTCACGGATATCGATGCGGCCATGAAGGTTTTCCATGATCTGGGCATCCGCTACCTGATTCTGGACCTCCGTTACAATGGGGGCGGAGACAGCCGCTGCAGCCAGAAGCTGGTGGATTACCTGGCTCCCGCTTCGGCCGTGGGACAGGTTTACGTGACCCGTACGCACAACAAGAAGCTCTCCCGTCTGGATGAATCGGTCAAGGTGGAGGGGACGGAGGGGTCGCTCAACCTGAAGCGGCTCTACGTGATTACGGGTGAGGGTACGGCTTCCGCCAGTGAGATGATTACCAATGGCCTGCGGCCCCTGATGGATGTGCGGATGGTAGGCGATACCACCTACGGCAAGCCCAACGGCATGTACGTGATGTACTATCCGTACAGCAAGTCGGATTATGCCCTCTATGAAAAGGGCGATTTCTCCACACTGGAATATGTCTTCCTGCCCATCTGTTTCTACAACAAGAACGGTCGCGGCGACTGCATTCCGGACGACGGTTTCGTTCCGGACAACTATCAGCCGGACGACTTTTACCACGATTTCGACGTGAACGAGAACAGTATCCGGGCCTGCCTGGTAAACATTATTTCCGACCAGTATCCAGAGCCGCAGAATCGCGTTGTGGAATTGCGGAGCGGTCATCGTCGTGGGGTACGGCTGCTTACCGAACCCGAACAAAATCCGCACTATGGACAAGATTGGGTCACCACACTCCCTGCACTTCCGTAGAATTGAAAAATAATCTATAAAAATTTGTATTTTAAAGATTTATGGCATATATTTGGAGAAATTTCCAAAAAAACTTTTTAACCTTTAATAAAAACAACTATGAAGAAACTTGTTGACAAGATCAATGCTGAGATCGCTGCTTTTCAGAAAAACGCTGAAGCACAGGTAGTTAAGGGTAACAAGGCTGCTGGCCTCCGCGCTCGTAAGGCTGCTCTCAACCTCAAAGAACTGTTGGTTGAGTTCCGTAAAGCTTCCGTTGCTGCTAGCAAATAAGCATTTGACACTTGATAAAAGAAGGGTGACCGATATTTCGGCCACCCTTCTTTTTTTAACTTTTTTTCAGCGCTATTTGCCTTTGCAATAGTCAAACGGCGGTTCCCGGTCGCCCATCAGCGGGACAAACTTGAAGTCGTGGCCGCGGGCGGCATAATACTCTTCCCAGGCAGCCTCCAGCGTCTTGGGACTCTGCATCAGCTGGATTGCGCTCAGGTAGAAGATCTTGCCCACGTTAATCAGTGCCTTGGTACCGATGGTGGTGCCGCCGATCGTGCACTGTTGCCAGGAGTGGAGGCCGGCATGCTTGACGCAGGTGCAAATCCGCATCGAGGCAAGCGGGGCCATCTGGGAGACGTTGCCCACGTCGGACGATCCGCCGGAGAAGCCGCTCTCTACCTGGTGACTATACTCCTCGAAGTTGCTCAGGTCCACTTCCCAGCCTGAATTGCGCATAATCTCGGCGCAGTAGGCCTTTTCACGCTCGTCCAGCATCACGCCGCCCACCATCTGGAGGCTGTTGTTCATCACCTCCGCAATCACGCTGTTGCCGAGCTTTTCATAGTTGCCGTTCACGATCTCGTAGGTCATCTTGGTACCGGTGCCCATCGCAGCGCCTTCGGCGGCCTGCAGCGCGCGGTGGAAGATGTCCAGCACCACTTCTGCCTTGGGATGGCGGATGTAGTAGACCACCTGTGCCGTGGCGGGGACCACGTTGGGAGCCTGGCCGCCGTTGGAGATGATATAGTGGATGCGGGCCTCCATGGGAACGTGCTCGCGCATCATGTTCATCATATAGTTGAACGACTCAACGGCATCCAGCGCGGAACGGCCCTCCCAGGGAGAGACGCCGGCATGCGAGGGGATGCCGTGAAAGGTGAAGTTGACGCGCACGTTGGCAAGACCGGAGGTCAGGCTCACGCCGTTGCCGTCGCCCGGATGCCAGTCCAGGATGGCGTCACAGCCGTTGAAACAGCCGGCACGGGTCATATAGGCCTTGCCGCCGCCACCCTCTTCGGCCGGGCAGCCAAAGTATTTGACGGTGCCGGCGTGGCCCTCAGCGAGCCATTTGGCGGTGGCCACGGGGCCGGCGCCGGGACCGGTCCCGAGCAGATTATGGCCGCAGGCGTGACCGCAGGCACCCTCCACGAGCGGATGGTCCACGGTGGAGGTGTCCTGTGACATGCCCGGCAGGGCGTCGTATTCGCCCAGCATGCCAATCACCGGATGGCCGCTGCCGTAGGTGGCGATGAAGGCCGTCGGGATGCCCGCCACGCCCCACTCGATGGTGAAGCCGTTGGCGGCCAGATGGTCGGCGATGGCCTTGGAGCTCTTGTACTCCAGGTAGCCGGGTTCGGCGTAGTCGTGGATGGTCTTCTGCAGACGGTCGTAAGTGGTAAAGGTCTCCGGAGCACTGAGATACCGGATGCCTACGGTTTGCAGCAGGTTCACCTTCTTTTTGCCGGCAGCGGGCAGTGCCATGAGCACGACCAGTACCAGCGCGATAATCCGTTTCATATTACAGGGTTTTGTACTTCTTTCCGTAGTCGAGCTGCTGCGCGAGGAAGTCGTCGCCATAGACCACTTCATAGTCGGTCACAGCACCGTCTTTGCCGGTGACCGGCACGATATCCGGGTTGATGAAGCCGCGGTAGGGCTTCAGGCCCAGGGTGGCGTAGCGCTCGAGCACCTCTTTGTGGAGCTCCGGATCAATGTCAACGGCATACTTCAGCACGAGGGCCTTGCCGGCCTCGTAGTCGCCTTCCGACTTGATGCGCTGGATCTCGCCCAGCAGTTCGCCGAAGAGGTCGCGGAGGGCCTTGAAATCGTTGATCACGAAGTAGGTCTTGCCGTCGCGAACGCGGCGCTCGATCACGTTAGCCTCGCGGCCATGCTCGTAGCACCAGTCGGCGATCAGCTTGCGGTTCTGCATGTGGGCCTCGGTGTTCTGCTTGCCCAGCTCGATGCGGGTGAACTGGGTGAAGATACCGTTGCGGATATAGCTGCAGTATTCAGCTTTGTAGGCCTCCTTATTGGGCAGGATGCCCAGTTCCACGAGCTTCTCGTCAGCGAGATAGTAGAGCGCGAAGAGGTCGGCGCGGGCCTCCTCCAGGGTGGAGGAGAACTCCTTGAGCGCACCGGACGGGGTGCCCGGGAGCAACTGGCCGGAGCCGTGGCCCAGACATTCGTGCAGGTCGGTGTGCAGGTCGCTGGTCAGCGAGCCGTATTCGCGGCAGAGGGCAATCTCGTCCTCATCCCACGCGAACTCGGTCAGGATGCTCTTGGGCGCCTGTGCCGTAGCCTGTGCATAGGCGTCGGTGATGTTTGCGATGGTCACGGACTTGGAGCCATACTCCTTGCGGATCCAGTCGGCGTTGGGCAGGTTGATGCCGATGGCCGTTGCGGGATAGTTGTCGCCGGCAATCACGGCCACGTTGATCACCTTGGCGCTCACCCCCTTGACCTCGGCTTTCTTGAAGCGCGGGTCCACCGGGGAGTGGTCCTCGAACCACTGCGCGTTCTCGCTGATGACCTCCGTGCGATGCGAAGCCTCGCGGTCGCGGAAGTTGACGATGCCCTCGTAAGCCGCCTTGCGGCCCAGCGGATCGCCGTAATCCTCCACGAATCCGTTCACGAAGTCCACGTCGGACTGCGTGTCACCTACCCACGTGATATTATAGGTGTCCCACGTGCGCAGGTCACCCGTGCGATAGTAGTCGATCAGTTCGCCAATATATTTCTTCTGGACGTCGTTCTCGGCCACAGCCTGCGCAGCCTCCAGATGACCGATAATCACCTGGATGGCGGGCCCGTAGAGGCCGTCAGCCTTGTAAACTTTCTCGTAGATGCGGCCCTTTTCCTTGACCAGCTGGCTGTTGAGGCCGTAGGAGATGGGGTGCGGGTCTTTCTTGTCTGCCATCTTGTCGTAGAAGCGGTTCACCTCGCGGGCGGTGAGGTTACCGTCATAATAACCGCAGCAGGAGGCCGCTACGATATCCTTTTCCGTCCCCTGATACTTGTTGGTGGGGTAGAGGTTCGGATCGCAGATCACCGGCAGCAGTTCGGCCGCCTCTTCCGGGGCTACGCCCGATGCGGCAAAGAGCGCCGAGAGATAATCCCGGCTGCACTCGGGCAGGATCTTGTGCTTGCCGTAGTGGTGATGGATGCCGTTGCTGAAAAACACGCGCTTGGCGTAAACCAGGAAGGCGTCCCACTGCTCGCCGCTGCGCTCGCCCTGGTAGTTGTCAAAGACGGCTTCCAGCGCGTGGCGGATGCGGAGATTGTACTTGAAGTTCTGCTCCCAGATGATGTCGCGACCGGCCTTGGCAGCCTCGCACAGGTGGTAGATGTACTCCTTCTGCTGGAGCGAGAGCGCCTCCCATCCGGGAATCTGGTAGCGCAGCACCTCGATGTCCGCGAACTGGTCAATGGAATATTGGAAATCGTCGGCGCCCTTCTTTGCGCCGTTGTTGCAACCTGTCAGGCCCGACAGGCCCAAACCTGCAATCAGTGTCATTACGAGTATCTTTTTCATAGTGCTACAAAGATACAAAAAGTGTTTTCACTATCTTTGTCACTGATGAAAAGATTTTTTACCCTGGCGATGGGAGTGCTGGTGCTCTCCTTCGCGGCGTGCCAGGCGGCGGACCAGCCGCGCTATGGCCGATATTTCACGGATGACCGGCTGCGGATCGATTTGATCTTTGCCGGCAACGCTTCTGAACAGTTCGCTTACCTGGACGGTCTCGTTTGGGAAAAGGGGTGGAGCGGCACCCGCCACAACCTTCTTCCGCCCTTCGATTACGGCGAGTATGCCACCGACGTCTATGCGGCCGACGGAAAGCTCATTTTCAGCCGCGGATTCAGTTCGCTCTTCCAAGAGTGGCGGACCACGGCGGAGGCTGGGCGCGTGAACAAGGCCTTCACCAATTCCGTCTGGATTCCCTATCCCAAGGGGAAGGTGACGGTGGCGGTAACGGCACGCGTGGCGGAGACCGGTGGCCATCGGGAACTGCTGCGCTTTGAGGTGGATCCCGCCGATCCGGCCATCTCCCGCGAGGCGGAGAACGATTTCAGGGTGGTGCCCTGGATGGTGAACGGCCCCTCGGAGAAGAAGGTGGACCTCTGCATCGTGGCGGAGGGCTATCGGGCCGAGGATATGGAGAAGTACCATGCGGACGTGGAGCGGATGATGGGTTATCTCTTCGGTATCGAGCCGTTCAAATCGCGAAAGAACGATTTCAACGTCTGGGTGGTGGAATCCCTCTCGCAGGATGCCGGCACCGACATTCCGCACCAGGGCATCTGGCGCAACACGGCGGCCTGCTCCAACTTTTACACCTTCGGGATTGACCGCTACCTGACGGCGCCCGACCACAAGAAGGTGGCCCAGCTGGCCTCCGGCGCGCCCAACGACGCGCTCTACGTGCTGGTCAACGAATCCAAGTACGGCGGAGGCGGTATCTATAATTATTATGCGCTGAGCACGGCTGACAATGCCCGCACCGAATATGTCTTCGTGCACGAGTTCGGCCACAGCTTCGCCGGTCTGGGCGACGAGTATTACGAGTCGGACGTGGCCTATGAGAATATGTATCCCGCGGGCGTGGAACCCTGGGAGCCGAACATCACCACGCAGGCACACTTCGACCGCAAGTGGCCGGACCTGATTGAGAAAGGTACGCCGATCCCCACGCCGAACGACTCATCCTACATCGGAGTCGTAGGCCTCTTTGAGGGCGGTGGTTACAGTGCCAAGGGCGTCTGGCGGCCCTATTTCGAGTGCCGGATGAAGAACAACACCGCGCCCGGCTTCTGCCCGGTGTGCGCGCGTGCCATCGAAAAGATGATTGATTACTACGTGAAGTAGTCCCGATCAGTGGACCCGCAGAATGGTTGCGCCGCCCTGCACTGCAAGGCGGTGCAATTCGTCTTGGGACACCACTTTGGTGATGCGTTTGTCCGCCACGCCCACCAGGATGGGGCGGTGGAATTCGTCGCGGAAACGGGAGAGGTTCCGCAGCAGCGTCAGACTCTCCTTGGAGCTCTTGGAAAAGCCGATACCCGGATCCAGGATCCAGTCGATATCGAGCGCGTCGGCCTGCGCGGCAAAGACCCGGAAATAATCCAGTACCTCTTCTACGACATCGTCATAATGCCAGTCATTGTGCATCGAGGAGAAGTCGCCGCGGCGGTGCATCGCTACGTAAGGCAGTCCAAGGAACGAGACCGTTCCCAGCATATTGAGATCTTCCGCCCCGGCGGAGATGTCGTTGACCAGGAACCGGCCGACGAGATCATAAGCCCGCTTCACGATGCGGCTGCGGAAGGTATCGATGGAGAGCTCCAGGTCGCTGAATTCCCGCGACCAGATCTGCAGCACCGGCTCCAGCCGCCGCCACTCCTCGGCTTCGCCCACATATTCGGCGCCCGGGCGTGAGGAGACGGCGCCGATGTCAATCAGGCGGATGCCCCGCTCCTTAAGCGAATTCACGCGAGCCATAAAGGCTTCCGCACCGGCCGCCCGGCTCTCCGCGAAAAACGAGTCGTCGTTGACGTTGACCACGCCCATCATTTTGACTTCCCCTGTATCCATAATCGAAATAAAGTGTATCTTTGTCGAACCTCTTGCAAAGATACACATTTTGGCCTATGCTGATCGTTCTGGAAGGGCTCGACGGAGCCGGTAAATCCACCCAGCTGAAGATGCTGTCTGACCATGTTGCCGCCAAAGGGCTGCAGGTCGATTACCTGCATTTCCCGCGCTACGATGCCCCCGTGATCGGCGGCATGATTGCCGGGTTCCTGCGCGGCGATTTCGGCGCCATAGACCAGGTCCACCCGCAAGTGGTGGCCTACCTCTTTGCAGAAGACCGCCGGGATGCCGCGCCGCTGATCCGTGAGAAACTCGCGGCGGGCCACTGCGTGATCCTGGACCGCTACGTCTATTCGAACATTGCTTTCCAGTGCTCCAAGATGCCCGATGCTGCTGCGGCCGAGCGCCTGAGGGACTGGATCTTCGATACGGAATACCGCGATTTCGCCATTCCCAAGCCCGATTTGAACCTTTTCCTGGATGTGCCCATCTCCTTTGTGGATGACAAGTTGCACCACTCGCGCGAGGGGGATGACCACCGGGAGTATCTGGAGGGCAAATCGGACATCCACGAGGAGGACATTGAATTCCAAAAACGCGTGCGCGAGGTCTATCTGGCCCAGTGCGCGCGTGATCCCCACTTCCTTCGCATCGATTGTTCCGATGCGCAGGGTCGGATGCTGAGCGCGGAAGCCATTTTTGCCAAAATCGCGGCTGCGGCCGACCAATTCCTCACCCGATGAGATTTCTGGACCGTCTGTGTTGCACCCTGCTGGGACTGACGCTCTCGGCTGCCGGTCTGCTGTTGCTCGTCGATCCGGCCTGGACCGCGTCTCGGCTGGGCTCTGGACTCTTCGTGGCCATTCCTCTGGCAGTCGTGGTGCTGCTCGCGGGGCTGGGTACGCTCTGCGGCCTGCGGCGCAGGATCCTTTCCATCGCCGCGCTGGCGCTGACCGTGTGCACGCTGGTGGTTTGCCTCTTTGCGGGCCGTATCCGCCCGATGGGCCTTTGCCTGATCCTGCTGCCGATGGCTATTTATCATCTGGTTTACAGCTGGCGGGAGGGGAACGGCCGAGCACCGGCCTGGTTCGACCGCGCGGTCCTCGGCGTCCTCGCCCTCTGTGCGGTTGCCATCTCCGTGGATGCCCTGGTGAACCTGCCGCGACTGGAGTTCGGGCCCAACAAGGTGGGGGCCGAGTACTCGCTGATTGACAGCACTGTTTCGGTGGTGACGGTACAGAAAGAGCCCCATTCGCGCGAGGCTGCCCTGCTGATTGCGGACGGACATATCATTGCCAAAACACCGGCCAGCCGCGTGGACTCGCCGCGCTTCCAGAAGAAGCTGCAGGCTGATCCGGACCGGGTGATGACGGCCGGCATTCTTTCAGGCCGCCTCTATCTGGCCTGCCTGGCCGCGGCGCTCGGCATCCTGGCGCTGGTATGCCATTTGATACGACGAAAATTCTAATACCCAATAAACCAAATACTAACCCAATAAAACAACTGAACTATGAGCAAAAAATGGATTTGCACCGTGTGCGGTTACGTTCACGAAGGTCCCGAGGCACCCGAGCAGTGCCCGCTTTGCAAAGCACCGAAAGCTAAATTTAAAGAGGTCGTCGAGAATGGCGGCGCTCTCGAATTCGTCACCGAGCACAAACTGGGCGAGGCCAAAGGCTGCGATCCGGAAGTTTGGGAGGGTCTCCAGAAACACTTCCAGGGCGAGTGTACGGAGGTCGGTATGTATCTGGCCATGGCTCGTCAGGCAGACCGCGAAGGCTATCCCGAGGTATCGGAAGCATTCCGTCGCTACGCTTACGAAGAGGCTGACCACGCCGCACGCATCGCTGAACTGATCGGCGAGGTGGTGTGGGATACCAAGACCAACCTCCAGAAGAGAATGGAAGCTGAGGCAGGCGCTTGCGAAGGCAAGATGGCCATTGCTGCCAAGGCTAAACAGCTGGGCTACGACGCCATCCACGACACCGTCCACGAGATGGCAAAGGATGAAGCACGCCACGGCCAGGGATTCCAGGGCCTCTTCAACCGGTACTTCAAGAAATAAGAAGAATTACTCCACGAGCCCCGTCGCCTGGTTCCAGGCCAGCGGGTAGTAACTATTGTTCAAATAGTGGTAATCGGGTCTTGGCAGGTAACTGCTGAGACCCGAATACTTTGTAATATAGAACCCGCCCTGATAGATCAGGAAGTGGTCGGTAGCGGCCTTGTAGACGATGACATCGTCTATCGCCGCCTGGAACGCCGCAAACTCCGCCGGAGTGGCCACCTGTTCCACGATATCGCCCAGGTCAAAGTACCAATGGTAGTTGTAGCGGAAGTATCGCTGCACGCTGTTGAAACTCAAGGCGTAGATCTCGTCGCGATGGTTGGTGAAGACCGTGCGGCAGGCATCGGCCAGCGCTCCGAGGTTCGCCGTCTTGACCAGGGTCACGGTACCGCCCTCCCTCGCGCTGTAGTAACTGTAGAATTCCTCGCAAATCACCGTCATGGCCTCTTCTACGGTTTTCCCATTCCAGAGGGCCTCGAGCATTACGTAGTAAGGGAAGCCCTTGGCCATGACCTCAGCGGGCGAGAAGACGATATAGTCGCACTTGTCGCGCAGCTCGTAGGCCACCTCCACGCCGCCCATGAGGCAGCAGTCAAAGAGGATGAAATCGTAGTGGATGGGAAGCGCCTCCGCCAGGTCGATGATCTCCATCTCCTCGGTGTAGTTGTAGGAGGAACCAAAGGTCTGACGGGCGGGCTTGACGGATTCCACCGGGTTGATGAAATAGCCGGAGGGAAGGTAGCCCGTGGCGTGCGACCACATCACCAGACCGTGATGGGCAGCCGGCGCTACGGCCTCCGCGTCCAGAATGACCTGTTGCAGGGTCTTTGTGGAAGAGGAGTTGGTGGCCATGTCATAGACCTTGAGGACGAGCGTATCCAGCCCGGTGCCGTTGGCCCGCCGCGTGAGCTTCATCAGCTGCGGACAAGAGTTGGGCCTGTGGAGGTAGACCAGCACTTCACACTTACCTGTGTTCCGTTCGGGCAGGTAGCCCTGCGCAATCTGGTCTATGAAGTCGTAGGAGTAGATGGAAAGCGAGTTGTTCGCCTCCATGTAGAAGAGCACCGACGAGGATTCCGGATCAGGCCACTCCTCGTGCCCGCAACCGGTCATCGAGACGACCAGCGCCAGAAAGGCAAAATAGCCTAAGAAGGTTCGGAATCCTTTCTTCATCAATCGATTACAGTTTGCGTTTGACCTCTACGATCTCAAATGCCTCAATCACGTCACCCACCTGGATGTCGTTATAGCTTTCAATATTCAGACCGCAGTCGAATCCGGAAGCCACCTCCTTGACATCGTCCTTGAAGCGCTTGAGCGAGCCGAGCGTACCGGTGTGGATCACGATACCGTCGCGGATCACGCGCACCTTGGCCGTGCGGGTCAGCTTGCCCTCCTTGACCATACAGCCGGCAATGATACCGACCTTGGAGATCTTGAAGGTCTCGCGCACCTCGGCGGTTGCGGTGACCTCTTCTTTCTGCTCCGGAGCCAACATACCTTCGATACCGCTCTTGACCTCCTCGATGGCGTCGTAGATGACGGAGTAGAGGCGGATTTCGATGGATTCCTTCTCGGCCAGCTTGCGGGCACCCGGCATCGGGCGCACCTGGAAGCCGATGATGATGGCGTTGGAGGCCACGGCGAGCAGGACGTCGGATTCGGAGATGGCACCCACGGCCTTGT
>JAFSWO010000042.1 GCA_017450165.1 Bacteroidales bacterium
GACTACGCACTGGCAGAGGCTCACACCAAAGTCGGCGTGCTCGGCGTCAAGGTCTGGATTTGCAACGGTGAAGTGTACGGCAAACGCGACCTCTCCCCGAATGCAGGTACTTCGGCACAGAGCCAGGCAGCTCCCCGTGGCGAGCGCGGCGGCGAACGTCGTCGTGGCGGCCGTGGCGGCGAGCGCCGTGGCGGTCGTGACCGTCGTCCCCGCCAGGATGCCGAATAATCCGGTAGGGATTTGAACGACCGGCCGGGAGGGTTGACCTTCCGGCCGGTTTTTTTGTTACCTTTGGGGGTATGAAGAGAGTCTTTGGAATCTGGCTGTTGGCGCTGTTGCTGTTCGCGGGATGCGGGCGGCAGGGCGGACTGGATATGGAGCGGATGGCATTTGCCGACGCGGCCATTGCCGCCGCCATCGATTCGGGGAAGATTCCCGGGGCGGTGCTGGCGGTGGTTCGCGGCAACAAGACCGTCTACCTTAAGGCCTACGGCAACGCGCAGGTGGTGCCCGATACGGTCCCGATGACGACCGACGCGATCTTCGATCTGGCCAGCGTGAGCAAGTGCGTAGGGACGACCACCGCCTTTCTGCAACTCGTGGAGCAGGGGCGCGTGGCGCTGGAGGATCCCGTTTCGCAGTACATTCCCGGGTTTGCACCGTGGATGGACCCCGAAAGCGGCGAATCGGTGGAAATCCGCATCATCGACCTGCTGAACCACAGCAGCGGACTTGCACCTTATATAAATGTAGAGAATTACCTCGAGCGCTTCGGGCCGCATACGCCCGACAGCCTGATCCGTTTCATTGCTACGGAGGTACAGCGAAACTTCCGCCCGGGCGCCGATGGCTATCTCTACAGCTGCTTGAATTTCATTACTTTACAGCATATCCTACAGAATCTGACCGGCGAGCGGCTCTGCGACTATGCGCAACGCAAGGTCTTTGACCGCCTCAGGATGACGAGCACCTGCTACTGTCCGGCGACGCGGCCCGACCTATTGCCGCGCGTGGTGCCGACCACCGTGCAGGAGGACGGCCTGCCGCTGCTGGGCGAGGTGCACGACCCGACCGCCCGGTTGGTAAACGACGGCAACAGCGGCAACGCGGGGGTGTTCGCCTCGGCGGAAGATCTGGCCATCTTTGCCAAGACGCTGCTGGGCGGCGGAGCGTATCGCGGAGCGCGGATTCTTTCAAAAGAAACCGTGGAACAGCTGAAAACCTACCGCGCCCCGAACGGCCGCAGCCTGGGCTTGGATGCCGAAAGTACCTCCTCCGGACTCAAGGGCGAGGGGTTCAACCCGCATACCGTGCTCTGCCACACCGGCTACACCGGTACTTCGATGGTGCTGGATTTCGAAACCCGGACGGCCGTGATCCTGCTCGCCCACCGCGTCCATCCGCAGGATAAAGGCGGAATCGCCGACCTCCGCAAAACCGTATCCACAATTGTCGCTTCCGCATTGAAATAGGCCATGGCTCTCCCCGAAAATATCATCCTTTCCGCCAATTTGAAACTGCTGGAGCCGCGGCTTCAAGGCCGCGAGGCCTACGCGATCCTGGACAGTAACGTGCAGGAACCCAGGCTCAAAGCGCTCTTCCGCCCGGACCGCATTTTCAAGATCGAAGCGGGCGAAGCGGCCAAGCGAATGGCCACTGTGGAGACGCTGGCTGCCAGGCTGTTGGATGCCGGGGCTGACCGCGACGCGCTGCTCGTAGGCATCGGAGGCGGCACGACGACCGACCTCACCGGGCTGCTGGCCGCCCTCTATCTGCGGGGCGTAGCCTGCGCACTGGTCCCCACCACCCTGCTGGCGCAGGTGGATGCAGCCATCGGCGGTAAGAATGGAGTAAACCTCGAAGGATACAAGAATATGCTCGGGACCTTCCGCAATCCCGAATTCATCTATATCTGCCCGCCGCTGGCCGAGACGGCCGACGACCGGGGCGGCATCGCGGAGATGCTCAAGACCTTCCTGATCTGCGATTCGGCGGCCTATGCGCGCGCCGTGGTGCACTTCAGCGCGCCACTTCCCCGTTGTGCGGCAGAGCGCCTGGCCCTGATCCGCCGGGCGGTGGAGATCAAATCCAATATCGTGGAGGAGGACTTCCTGGACGAAGGCCGGCGCCACATCCTGAACCTCGGCCACACCTTTGGCCACGCCATTGAAAAACACACGCAAGGCGCTGTGAAACATGGCGATGCCGTGGCCATGGGTATCATTCTGGCGGCGGAAACGGCGGTTCGCCTTGACGAGGCGGAACCGGCACTGGTGGAGCGGCTCAAGCGCGATTTTGCCGCTTGCGGTCTGCCCACCGAGAGTCCCGTCCCGCGCGAAGCGCTGATTGAAGCGGTGGCCAAAGACAAAAAGTCGCGCGCAGGCGACGTCCGCTTCGTGCTGCCCGTGGCCGTAGGCCGCGTGATCGTTCAACCCCTCAAACCGGAGGAGCTGCGATGAGCCAGCTTTGCCTGAGTGTCCGCTCGGACGATTTCGAGTACTGCCGTGCGCTGGTGCAGGGCTTCATGCAGGATGTCGTGGAGATCCGGCTAGAGCCGTGCGACTGGAAGGAGGAGCAGTTCAAGGAACTCTTCTCCTGCGAACGCGAGGTGAAACTGATGGCCTCTTTCGTGAACCCCACCTCGCTCAATGAATCGGCGGCGGTGGAACGGCTCTCGCTGGCCATCCTCGCCGGGGCGGACTATGTGGATATCAGCCTGTCACTGCCCGAACCCTCGCGCCGCTGGCTGATGACCCTGGCCATGAACAAAGGCTGCAAGATCATTCTCTCCTACCATAATTTCAGCTGCACGCCTTCGGAAGAGGCACTCCGCAAGATTGCGGACGGGGCCTTCAAGGAGGGTGCGGACATCGTGAAGATCGTCACGACGGCAGAAGGGGCGGAAGATTGCCGGCGGATCCTCGCGCTCTATCCGCACTTCCCGGAGGGACGGCTGGAGGCCTTTGCGATGGGGGAAGCCGGCGCGCAGACCCGCATCGAGGCGGTGACGCAGCACAAGGCCCCCTTCATCTTCCTGGCCCCTGGCCGCGAGACCCGCACAGCCCCGGGCCAATACACGGTGTATGATTTCTGGGAGGAGGAGGACATCCCCCTGCAGGGCGACGTGGATCGGTTGCCGGCCTCCAAGAGTTTTGCGCAGCGCGCCATTATCCTGGCCGCCCTGTGCAACGGCACCACACGGCTCTACCGCTATACCCCGTGCAGCGACAGCGAGGCCGCCCTGCACGTAGCGGAGCAGATGGGGGCCGAAGTGGTCCGCGAGGGTGACACGCTCATCATTACCGGCCACCAGGACATCCCGAACAAAGGGCTGGTGCTCCGGGGAGATACGCTCTTCGTGGGGGAATCGGCCCTGCTGGCCCGCCTCTGCATCCCGCTCGCGGGACTGGCCAACCGCCCCGTCACCATCACCGGAGAGAAGTCGCTGCTCCGCCGCTGGGTCTGCCCCTACAAGACCCTGCTGGCCCAATTCGGGCTGAAGGTGGAGGCCGAGCGGAACGGGTTCCTGCCGCTGACCGTGTCGGGCACGCTGCGCCCCTCGCCGCTGACTCCCGTCAACGGAAAACACGGCAGCCAGATAATCTCGGGACTGCTTATCGCCCTCTCCCTCTGCCCGACCCGCCGCCAGCTGCCCACCTTCCTGCGCATCCACCACCTCACGAGCCGGTTCTACCTGGATCTGACCTGCGAAGTGATGGGCTATTTCGGACTGGAAGTGCCTGATTTTCCGGAAGAACAGGATGAATCGACCGATCGCACCTACTTCTTTGGAACGAGCCAGCGGGTGAAGCCCGTCGTGGGACTGGCCTGCGAAGCGGACTGGAGCGCAGCCGCGCTGATGATGGCCGCCGGGGCCGCGATGGGCGACGTGACGCTGCACGGACTGAACCTCAACTCGATGCAGCCCGACGCCGAGATGTACGACCTGCTGGTGGAGCAGAACAGCGACCTGGTTCGCTACGAAAACGGCGACATCAACATTCGCAAGGGGCTGACCGTTCCCTTCGACTACGACATCACGGATACCCCGGACCTGCTGGGCGCGCTGATTATCCTGGCCCTGCGGGCCAACGGAGAGAGCTGCATCAGCGGGCTGGAGCGGCTGCGCAACAAGGAATCCGACCGCGCGAAGACCTTTGTGGAGGAGTTCCGCGCCATCGGGGCCGACCTCTTCATTGCGGAGGATGGCAAACTCTATATCGAGGGCTCACCCTCCCAGTTGCTGCGCGGCGGACACTGCTCCTCGCACGGCGATCACCGGCTGGCCATGGCGCTGGCCGTGGCGGACGGCATGTCGCGCCAAAAAGTGCATATCGACGACCTCTCCTGCTCCGGCAAATCCTGGCCGGAGTTTCCGGAAGAACTGGATAAACTATTTGGAAGAAAACGCAAATGAGTCAACTGCACAATACCTTCGGAGGCCCCGATGGGCTGCGCGTCACCCTCTTCGGCGGTTCGCACGAGCCCACGGTGGGAGTCACGCTGGAGGGACTGCCGGCCGGAATCGACCTGCATCCCGATGATTTCGAGCCCGATCTGGCCCGGCGGCGGAGCGGAGCGCCCGGCACCACGGCACGACGGGAGGCGGACCTTCCGCACTTCTCCGGCGGCTTTCTGGAATGCAAGGACGGCAGTTTCGTCACCTCCGGACAGCCCCTGACCATCACCTTCGAGAACCAGGACATCCAGCCGGAAGACTATGAGCCGTTCAAGTTCCATCCACGCCCGGGCCATGCCGATTTCACGGCGGCCGTCAAGTACGGCGTGGAGGCGGCCGCTTCCGGCGGCGGCATCTTCTCGGGGCGCATGACGCTGCCCCTGGTGGCGGCGGGCGTGCTGGCCAAACGGATGATCGCCCCCATCCGGGTGGATGCCTGCCTGGTGGAAATCGGCGGTATTCCCACGAGCGATGAATCGGCCGTGGCGGCCGCCCTGAAGCAGGTTGAAGCGGACGGAGACTCGCTTGGCGGCATCGTGGAATGCGTCTGCTCCGACGTGCCCGTAGGCCTCGGAGAGCCCTTCTTCGATTCGCTGGAATCGGTGCTCTCGCACGCCATGTTCTCGATTCCCGGCATCCGCGGCATCGAATTCGGCGACGGTTTTGCCGCAGCCCGCAAGCGGGGATCGGAGCACAACGACCGCTTTACCGATGCGATGGGCCATACGGCCACCAACGGGGCGGGCGGCATCAACGGCGGTATTTCCAACGGCAATCCCATCGTTTTCCGGGTCGCCGTCAAACCCACGGCCTCCATCGCGCAGCCGCAGGAGACCTTTGACTTTGCCGCAGGAGCCATGCGGCCGCTCTCGGCCGGCGGACGCCACGACGTCTGTTTTGCCCTCCGCGTTCCGCCCGTGGTGGAGGCGATGACGGCCCTCTGTTTGGCGCAGTAAGGGATAATTACTATATTTGTACATTATGTTCTGCAGAAGCAAAGCGCCGTTCAGGCTGGGTATTGCCGGCGGGGGCACGGACGTGTCGCCCTACGCCGACCTTTACGGCGGGGCCATCCTCAACGTCACCATCAACCGTTTTGCCCACGCCACCCTGCGTCCGACAGATGACGCCCGGGTGCATTTCCATCACATCAACGATCACCTGGAGGCCGACCTGCCCGCGGCTTCGCATCTGGAGCCGGTTCGCGGACTGGAACTCCAGTGCGGCGTGTACAACGCCGTGGTCAATCGTTTCTGCGGCGGGAAGCCGCTTTCGCTGGAGCTGACCACCCAGATGGACGTTCCCTCCGGCAGCGGCCTGGGCACCTCCTCCACACTGGTGGTGGCCATGCTCGGCGCCTTTGTGGAGTGGCTGCATCTGCCGCTGGGCAAATATGATATCGCCCGGCTGGCCTTCGATATCGAGCGCATCGACCTCGGCATGGCCGGCGGCCGGCAGGACCAGTATGCCGCCACCTTCGGCGGGGTGAACTTCATGGAATTCAAGGATGACGAGCGGGTGGTGGTCAATCCCCTCTCGCTGCCCGAACCGCTTCTGGAAGAGTGGGCCATGAATACCGTGCTGCTCTATACCGATAAGCGCCGCGAGTCGGCCCGCATCATCGAGGAGCAGGTGGCCAACGTCAAGCAGAACAGGACCGCATCGGTGGAGGCCATGCACCGCGTCAAGCAGGAGGCTTTCCGCATCAAGAACTGCCTGCTGGGCGGCGACCTGGACGCGATTGGCGACGCCCTGAACGTCAGTTGGGTCAACAAGAAAAAGATGGCCAGGGAGATATCGAACGACTTTATCGACCGCATCTACGATACCGCCATCAAGGCCGGCAGCACCGGTGGAAAGATCTCCGGTGCGGGCGGCGGCGGATTTATGTTTTTCCACTGTCCGGGCAACACCCGCTACGCCGTAGTGGAAGCGCTTGAAAAGCTCGGCATCGGACAGGTTTACGATTTTGAATTCTGCAAGGAGGGCCTTACCACATGGACCGTATAGAACGCATCAAATCCCGGCTGGAGAGCCACAAATCCCTGATTGAGAACGTACTCTCCGACCCGCAGCTGCTGGAAAACCTGAACCGTGCGGCTACGGTCATTGAACAATGTTTCCGCGCGGGGAACAAGGTCTATTTCTGCGGCAACGGCGGCAGCGCGGCGGACGCCCAGCATCTGGCCGCCGAATTTTCCGGCAAGTATCTGATCAACCGGGATTGCCTGCCCGCCGAGGCCCTGCATTGCAACACCTCCTACCTCACGGCAGTCTCCAACGATTTCAGCTACGAGATCGTCTACTCCCGCCTGATTTCCGGCATCGGTCGAAAGGGGGATGTGCTGATCGGACTCTCCACCTCCGGCAACTCCGCCAATATCGTCAAGGCCTTCGAGGTCTGCCGCGACAAGGGCATTGCCACCGTGGCCTTTACGGGTAAAGGGGGCGGAAAGATGGCGCCCTTCGCGGACCTGCTGCTGGCCGTGCCTTCCACCGACACGCCACGCATCCAGGAGACCCACATCACGCTCGGCCATATCCTCTGCGAACTGGTAGAGAACGCCATCTTCGGCAACTGAGCTATGGAGTGCATCGTACTGGCCGGCGGATTGGGCACGCGCCTGCGGGGCGTCGTGGGGGAACTCCCCAAGTGCCTGGCTCCCGTGGCCGGACGACCTTTTCTGGCATGGCTGCTGGACAATCTGGAACTCTGCGGATTCCAACATATCATCCTCTCGCTGGGCCATCGGAGTGAGGCCGTGCAGGCCTTTGTGGCGCAGCGCACCTCCACCGCCGAGATAACCTGCGTGGTGGAACCCGAACCGCTGGGAACCGGCGGCGGTGTCCGCCTGGCCCTCTCGCAAGCCCGGGAAAATCAGGTTTTTGTCCTCAACGGCGACACCT
Organism: Bacteroidales bacterium; assembly: GCA_017450165.1. Classification (GTDB taxonomy): domain Bacteria; phylum Bacteroidota; class Bacteroidia; order Bacteroidales; family UBA932; genus Cacconaster. The sequence goes on from JAFSWO010000042.1 coordinate 7,367, forward strand.
GGTTCGACATTTCGTTCCGCGAGATGCTGGAAGCCCACCTTGAAAGCGGCGCCACAGCCACGCTGGCCCTCAAGCCGCTGCGCGATTTTGACCGTTACGGCACCGTCACGCTGGGCGAGGATGGCCGCACGCTGGAAGCCTTCCACGAGAAGGCGCCCTGCGCCGAGGGGCTCATCAACGGCGGCGTCTATCTGCTGCAGCGCGATGCCCTGCAGGCGATGAGAGAGAAGTTCTCCATGGAGTGTGACTGGCTCGAGCCCAAGGTGGCCACGGGCTGCCTGGCCGGCTACGTGAGCGATGGATACTTTCTGGATATCGGCATCCCGGAGGACTACGAGCGGGCCCAGGCCGACTTTTTCCTGGGGGCGCACAAACGCTACGACACCCTCTTCCTGGATCGCGACGGCGTAATTGACGTGGAGCTGGAGAGCGACTATGTCAAGAAGCCGGAAGAGATGATCTTCATTCCGGGCGCGCTGGAGGCCATCGCCCGCCTGCAGCCGCTCTTTGCCCGCACCCTCGTGGTGACCAACCAGCGGGGCGTGGCCAAGGGGGTGATGACCCTCGAAGACCTGGAGCGGGTGCACGCCCACATGCTCGCGCAAGTCGAGGCGGCGGGCGGCCATATCGACAAGATTTACTTCAGCACCGGCATGGATGAATCCGACCCCCGGCGCAAACCCAATAACGGCATGTTCCTGGATGCCCAGGAGGATTTCCCGATGATCGATCCCCAGCGCAGCCTGATGGTGGGCGACAAGCCTACCGATATGGACTTTGCAGCCAACTGCGGACTGCCCGGCGTGCTGGTCGGAGCGGAATATGGCCTGAAGGAGCTGGCCGACGAACTCATCGCAAACCTCTGAAGCCATGCGAATCGCCTTTCTCTCTACGTTTTACCCGTTCCGCGGCGGAATCGCCCAGTTCAACGCCAACCTCTATGAGGCGGCGCGTGAGGCGGGCCATGAGGTAAAGGCCTTCACCTTCACCTGCCAGTATCCCAAGATTCTTTTCCCCGGCAAGACGCAGTACGTCACGGAGCGCGACACGGCCAAAATCATTGACAGCGAAGAGATTCTCAACACCGCCAATCCCCTCACCTGGGGCCGTACCGCCCGGCGGATCGCCGACTGGAAGCCGGATGTGGTGGTGATGAAATACTGGATGAGCTACCTGGCTCCGTCGCTGGGCAGCGTGGCCCGCAGGCTGCGCAAACGCGGCATCAAGGTCATCGCCGTGCTGGACAATGTGATCCCGCACGAGGCGCGTTTCTTTGACAAGCCATTCTCGCGGTGGTTCCTGCGCTCCCTGTCGGCCTGCGTAGCCATGAGCCGCGCCGTGCTCTCAGACAAGGAAGCGCTCGCACCGGAGGTGCCCTCCATCCTGGTTCCACACCCGCTCTATGACCATTTCGGGGCCAGACTGGAACGGGACGAATCGGCGCGGATGCTCGGGCTCAATCCGGCGCTCAAGACGTTGCTCTACTTCGGACTGATCCGGGATTACAAGGGGCTGGACCTGCTCATCGAGGCGATGTCACATCTGGATGAGAGCTACCAGCTGCTGGCCGCCGGCGAAAGCTATGGCGGATTTGAACGCTACGAGCAGCTGGCGGCCGGAAATCCCCGGATCCACCTGCAGAACCGGTATATCGGCGACGACGAAGTGCCGCTCTACTTCTCGGCCGCCGACCTGTGCGTGCTGCCATACCGCAGCGCCACCCAGAGCGGAATTACCGCCATCGCGCTCCACTTTGACCTGCCGCTGGCCGCCACCCCCGTGGGCGGACTGCCGGAGAGCATCGGGGAGCCCGGGGTAGGCGTCATGGCCCGCGAAGTATCGCCCGAGGCCATTGCAGAGGCTATCCGCAGCTATTTTGAGGGGAAGCAACAGGGTTGCAGAGAGGCGATTACCGCCTTTAAGCAAACCGCCACCTGGCAACATTTTTCAGAAGAAGTCGTTCTGCTTGCAGAACGCATCTGAATTTTTGCTAAATTTGGCGCGATTATACCCTGAATTCAACCTGATGAAACTGGACAAATTCCTGCAACTGTTTGTCGTTAAGGAGAAGACCTTCTTTCCGCTCTTCATCCAGACCACCGCAAACATCCTCAAGGCCGCCCACCTGCTGGTAGACCTTACCCGTGAAGCCGATCCCGTGAACCGCCAGATGCTGGCCAACCGCATCAAGGAGTGTGAAACCGCGGGCGACACCTTTACCGACCACATCATCGAGAAACTGATCGATGCCTACAATACCCCGTTCGACCGGGAGGACATCCATCAGCGGGCACAGGACCTGGACACCTTCCTGGACAGCATCCGCGACTCCGCCAAGAAGTTCGCCATCTACCAGCCCGTCGGCACCGACGAGAAACTGACCGAGATGGCCCTGATGATCCAGCGGGACGCCGAACTGATGGACGAGATTACCGGCAAGTTCGAAACCATGCGGAAGGATGCCGGTGAGATCGGCCGCCTCTGCGACGCCATTCAGGAGACCGAGCACAGCGCCGACGACATCTTCACCGCCTATATGAGCGACCTCTTCAAAGGAAATGTCGATTTCATTGAACTGGTCAAGAAAAAGAATATCATTCAGACCCTCGAGGAGACCTGCGACGACGGCAAGGATGTATCCGAGACCATCCGCACGATCCTCGTCAAAATGGGATAGACAGTGGTTGCCATCGTTATCATAGCCACGCTCATCGCGCTTGCCTTCAGTTACATGAACGGCATGAACGACGCCGCGAACGCCATCGCTACCGTGGTGGCTACGCGGGCGCTCAGCCCCAAGAAGGCAGTCTGGTGGGCCGGTTTCTGGATCTTCGCCTCCTGCTTCGTCTTCTTCTTCGTGGCCCCGCATGTGGCGGAAACCATGGGACGTGGCATCGTGCAGGAGAGCGTGATTGACCACTGCGTCATTCTGGCCGCGCTGCTCGGCGCGGTGCTCTGGACCTGGATCTGCACCCACTTCGGACTGCCGATTTCCGCTTCGCACGCCCTGATCGGCGGCCTGATCGGCCCGGTTTGGTTCGGATTCGGGAGCGAGCACCTGATTCTGAGCGGTATCGGACAGATTGTGCTCTTCATCGTGCTCTCGCCGCTGATCGGCATGGTGCTGGGCTTCTTCATGCACTGCTTCTTCATGTGGGCACTGCGCCACACCCGCCTGCGTCGTACGGAAAGGATCTTCCGGCGCCTGCAACTCTTCTCCTCCGCCGTCTTCTCGTTCAGCTTCGGCTTGAACGACGGACAGAAGACGATGGGTATCATCGCCGTACTGCTCTCCGCCGCGCTGGCGCAGAACCCCGACAGCGGCGTGCTGCAAGTGCTCTACAACGTGGGAGAAGGCCAGTTCGTACCTTACTGGCTGATCATCGTCTCCTATGTACTGATCTCCCTGGGAACCATCATCGGCGGCTGGAAGGTAATCAAGACCCTCGGCGGCGGCCTGACCAAGGTGACCCCCGTCACGGGCTTCTGCTCGGAAACGGCCGGCTCCCTGACGCTGATCATCACGGCCGCCCTCGGTATTCCGGTCTCCACCACCCACACGGTGACGGGCGCCATCATCGGCACCGGCCTGACCAAAGGGGTCAAGAGCGTGAAATGGGTGACCGCCAAGCGCATCGTCTGGGCCTGGGTGCTCACCATTCCGGCCACCATCGTCGTCTCCGGACTTATCTACAAACTGCTGCAACTATTTTAAACACAAACATAACCTAACTACCGTAATGAAAAAACTTGTTCTACTGCTGGCTTGCTTCTTTGCTATGGCAAGTCTTGCTTTCGGCCAGGTCACCAAGGTGAAGGGAACCGTCGTCTTCGCGGATGACGGCACTCCGGTCATCGGTGCCTCCGTTCTGGTCAAGGACTTCACGGGAATCGGCGCTACGACCGATCTCGACGGAAAGTTCGTCCTCTCCGGCATTCCGAAGGAGGCCAAGGCGCTCGTCGTCTCCTTCATCGGCATGCAGACCGAGGAGGTCGCCATCCGCCCGGAAGTCACGGTCCAGATGAAACCCTCTACGGAACTCCTGGAGGAGGCCGTTGTCACCATCGCCTACGGCGCTGCCAAGAAATCCAGTCTGACCGGTGCCGTGGCTTCGGTCAGTGCCGAAAAGATTGAGAACCGCATTACCTCCGACGTCACCTCCGCCCTTGAGGGTACGGTGGCCGGTGTCCAGGTCAACAGCACCTACGGCGCCCCGGGCGAGAGCCCGACCATCCGCATCCGCGGTATCGGTACCGTCAACGGTGACGCCACCCCGCTCTATGTGGTGGACGGCGTGCCCTACGACGGTGACAGCGCCGAGCTGAACCCCGCCGATATCGAGAGCGTCTCCGTCCTGAAGGACGCAGCTTCCGCAGCCCTCTACGGTAACCGCGCTTCCAACGGTGTCGTGCTGATTACCACCAAACAGGGTACCACCAACGAGAAGGTACAGATGCGACTCGACATCCGTCAGGGTATCTACGCCCGCGGACAGAAAGAATACGACGTGATGACGCCGAACGACTGGATGGAGGCCGAGTGGCTGAACATGAAGAACCAGTATATCGGCAACGGTTACGACCCCACGGCTGCCGGCGTGTACGCCAGCAACTACCTGATCCTGGACCGCGTAAAGCACAATATCTACAATGTACCCGACGACCAGCTCTTCAATTCGCAGGGTAAACTGGCCGACGGCGTCAAGATCCGGGATGGCTATCTGGACGACCTGAACTGGTTCAAGGAGGCTTACCGCGTGGGTTACCGTCAGGAGTACAACCTCCGCGGACAGGGCGGTGCCGACAAGAGCGATTATTACTTCTCACTCGGCTACCTGGATGAGCAGGGCTACGTGGTCAATGCGGACTACTCCCGTCTGACCGCCCGCGCCGTGGTCAACACCAAGCCTTACAAGTGGATCAAGACCGGTCTGAACCTCTACGGAAGCTACCTCAACACCAACCACTCCGACGGTTCGGACGAGAGCTACACCAACTACACCTACGTCTGCCGTATGATCGCCCCGGTTTATCCGGCACACATCCACGATCTGGAGACCGGTGAGTATGTGCTCGACGAGAACGGCAACAAGCAGTACAATATCGGTTACTTCACCGACAAGGACGGTTATGTGCAGAACACCCGTCTGCAGTTCGAGGACCGCAACGTCATCTGGGAGAACATCGTCAACTCGAACAACTCCAAGAAGATCGTGCTGCAGGGTACCGCTTACGTGGATCTCTACTGGAAGGATTTCACCCTGACCATCAAGGGTAACCTCAACCTCCGCGACAACACCCAGAAGCGCTACTACAGCTCCGAGCTCGGCGCCAACCGTTCGATCGGTGCCGCCACCCGTACGGAGAACGCCTATACCAAGCTGACCCTCCAGCAGCAGCTGCGCTGGGCCAAGCAGTTCGGTTCGCACTCCCTCAGCGCCCTGGTCGCTCACGAGACCTACGACTACAACCGCGACTACTACTACGGCAAGAAAGACAACGAGCTCTATCCGAACCAGCAGCAGTTCGCAAACTTCACCCAGATTGAAGCGCTGACCAGCTACAACTACGTCTACCGTACGGAGAGCTACTTCGGCCGCGTCCGTTACAACTACGAGAACAAGTATAACCTGGAAGGTTCCTTCCGCCGCGACGGTTCTTCCCGTTTCGCAGAGGGCGCCCGCTGGGGAAACTTCTGGTCTATCGGTGCCAACTGGATGATCAGCCACGAAGATTTCATGCGCCGTGTGAAATGGGTCAACTCCCTGAAACTCCGTGCCGACTATGGTGAGGTGGGTAACGATGCCGGTGCAGGCTACTTCTCCGGCTATGACCTCTACACCATCTCCCAGAACGCCAACCAGCCGGCTATCTACTTCTCGCAGATCGGTAATCCTAATCTGAAGTGGGAGACCGGTGCATCCTGGGGCATCGGTATCGAGGCACGCTTCTTCAAGCGCTGGAACCTCAACGTCGAGTACTACGACAGGGTCAACAAAGATCTGCTCTTCGACGTGTACAACCCGCTGTCCGCCGGTGCAACCTCCACCAGTTCCGCCGTCTCGGTCATCACCAAGAACCTGGGTAACGTCTCCAACCGTGGTGTGGAAATCGAGACCGACGTGGACATCATCAAGCACCGCAAGTGGAAATTCAACCTGGCAGCCAACGCCACCTTCCTCAAGAATACCGTCACCAAACTGCCGGAAGGCAACAAGGACGGTATCACGACCTACGCCGGCGGCAAGGCCATCCAGCGGGTACAGGAAGGCCACCCGCTCTATTCGTACTACCTGTACGACTGGGTAGGTATCGACCTGATGAACGGCCGCTCCCTGTACCGTCCGAACCTGACGGACTACTGTATCACCGACAACAAGGCGGCGGACGGCGAGGTTCTCTACGGAACGCCGGTCTATGACGAGGATGGTCTGGTTACGAACCTCTTCCCGAAGACCTACACCATCATCAACGGCGAGCCTTACTGCTACCATTACGCATACTCTGCCCGCAACTACTGCTACCATGCCCACCCTACGGTATTCGGCAGCGTGACGGCCACCCTGAGCTACAAGCAGTGGTCGCTATCCTCGCTCTTCACCTATTCGCTCGGCGGTTACACCTACGACGGTGCGTACCAGAGTCTGATGAGCAACTCCTCCATCTCCATGCACCAGTTCCACAACGATTTGAAGAACACGGCATGGAACGGCATTCCCGACGGCATCACGGAGGATTCCCCGAACCGTATCGCTACCAGCGGCGTCTCCCCGCTGAACAGCTCCTACTACACGGGCAACAGCAACGCCAACTCCAACCACTGGCTCATCCCCTCGCATTACTTCATCATCAAGAATGTCAAGCTCAGCTACGCCGTTCCCAAGAAGGTGCTCCGCAAGCTGGGCGGCATCCGCGGTGTAAACTGCAGCGTGAGCGGCGAGAACCTCCTCACCTTCAGCGCCCGCAGGGGTATGAACCCGCAGCAGTCCCTCAACGGCTACCACGGACACGTATTCGTGGCGCCGCGTATCGTTACGCTTGATTTCAGCCTCAAGTTCTAAAGAATAAGGAATTGCGTTATGAAAAATACTGTTAAATATTTCGCACTGGCTCTGGCACTCCTCCTCTCCTTCGGTTGCAGCAAGGAGTACCTTAACACCTATCCTGAGAACTCGATCCTCAAGAAAGACGCCTTCGCAACGACCAAGACCGCAGCCTGGGCTGTCAACGGACTCTGCCGCCTGCAGAGCACGTCGCACCCCAACGCCGGACAGAACGGTGAAGCCACCATCATGCTCTACTACGGCAACTATCCGGGCCAGCACTTCCAGAAGTGCAACCGTACCGGTCTGTCGTATCTGATGAACCAGACCTATCACCTGCTGCTTGACAACAGCTACGATATCTATCCCTGGTACTACTACTACAAACTGATCCTCAACGCCAACCTGATCCTCGAGAACGTGGACGGCGCCAAGGGACCCGACAATGAGAAGGAGTTCATCAAGGCGCAGGCCCTGACCTTCCGCGCCTGGTCTTTCTTCCGCCTGAGCGAGCTCTACTGCTGGAGGTGGCAGGATTCCAAGGGTGACTACAAATACAAGGATGCAAACGGCGACGTACAGACCATGAACGGCGTCTACGGTGCCATCCAGGGAATTCCGCTCCGTCTGGAATCCTCCACGGGCGACCTTGCCTGCGCTTACCTGAGGGAAGTCCGCGACCAGGTCTACGCCGACCTGGACCAGGCTATCGCCTACTACAAGTCCTGCGGCATCGACCGTGAACGCAACGAGTACTACAAGCCGAACCTGGACGTGGCTTATGCCATCTATGCCCGCGCGGCCCTCACCTACGCTTACAGCGATGACCCGGAATCCCGCTGGGACGACATCATCGACTTTGCACGCCTGGCCCGCCAGAACTATCCGCTGATGAGCAATACCGAGTATCTGGAGAGCGGCTTCAACAAGGCCAACGACGAGTGGATCTGGGGCACGTACGACGCTCCGGACGAGAATATCAGCACCAACAGCTTCTACGGCTACATGGCCAGCAACGGTACCACCTCCAACACGGTGACCTATCCCTCCGCTATCAGCAAGGAGCTGTATGATAAGATCCCGTCTTCCGATGTCCGCCGCAAGTGCTACCTGGAGCCGAAGCCGGGTGAGATTGACATTCTCTACTACCCGACCACCGGCCGTAGCGTGGGTCCGCTCGCCGAGCGTGCGAAACGGGAATACGGACACAAACTCTACCTGGACAAGAACGGTCAGCTGATCTCCTCCATCTACATCTACATGCAGTTCAAATTCCAGGCAGCCCAACTGCCGGCAGTCGGCTGCGTCTGCATCATGCGCGCCGCCGAGATGTACTACATCGAGATGGAAGCCCTCTATCGCAAGGGTGGCAACGAGGATCTGATCCGCTCGCTGCTCGCTGAGGTCAACCAGGACCGCAACCCCTCTTACACCTGCACGCTGAGCGGCAGCAAGCTGCTGGATGAGATCAAACTCTACCGTGCATTCGACCTCTGGGGCGAGGGTCTCGACTGGTTCGACATGAAACGCTGGCGTTCCTCCATCTCCCGCAAGAGTCTGGCCAACGGCGGTAGTTTCCACGCTTCCTTCGCAAAGACGATCGGCCCGACCGCTGCCAACCGCTGGACCTGGATTATCCCGCGCCGCGAGACCGACTTCAACAAGGCGATCACCGTGGTCGGCGGCGAGATTGAATCCGACGACTAACCCGCCGGGATGATGACAGAACACTATCTCGTTGCCGGAAACCGGTTCGCCTTGACCATGGCGGACGACTGTCCCCTCTGGGGCCGGCTGGCCAACTACGCTCCCTTCCGGACGGATTCCTCCGGCGAGCCGCTCTTCATCCTGGAATTCATCGACAAGATGGATCCGGTGGAGAAGGTGCCCGTCTATACGGAGAAGTCCGAAGAGGAGGACCAGCCCCGCATCGAGATTTACCGAAACGGCAACCCCGAAGACCCGCGCGACTTTGCGTGGGTCTTCGAGATGGCCCCGGTGCAGCGGATGAACATCTGCGCCCGGGTGATTGTGTCGGAAGACTTCTCCCGCGCACAGCTGGCGGTGGCCAGCGTAGAGGCGGTGGGCGAGTTTGCCGTCAACAACACCCTGATGCTGCTCTATGCCTTTCGCACCGCCCCGCTGAACACCCTGGAACTCCACGCCTCCGTGATTCTGCACCAAGGCAAGGGCTACCTGTTCCTGGGTAAGAGCGGCACCGGCAAGAGCACCCATTCGCAATTGTGGCTCAAATACATCCCGGAGTGCGAATTGCTCAACGACGACAACCCGATTGTCCGCGTGGGCGAGGATGGCGTTATCCGGGTCTACGGATCCCCGTGGAGCGGCAAGACCCCGTGCTACCGCAATCTGGAGGCCCCGGTGGGCGCATTCGTCCGCCTCAACCAGTATCCGGAGAACCGCATCCGCCGCTGCAGCGTCTTCGAGGCCTATGCCTCGGTCTATCCCTCCTGTTCCGGCCTCCGCGCCATTCCCACCATCGGAGACGGCATGCACGCCTCCATTGAAAAGGTGGCGCTCGAGATTCCCTGCTTCGTGCTGGACTGCCTGCCCGACGAAGGGGCGGCGCGGCTCAGCCACGATACCATCGTCCGCTAACCCATGGAGAAGCGCATCCTACCCAACGAGATTCTGCTCGCCGAGGCCGGAGCGCTGCTCGCCGAAGGGCGGGACGTGGAATTGCTGGTAAAGGGGAACAGCATGCTGCCTTTCCTGCACGATGAGCAGGACAGCGTGCGCCTCCGCAAGCTGGAAACCGTGAAAAAGGGGGATATCGTGCTGGCCCTCATCGCCCCCGGACGCTATGTGCTGCACCGCGTGCGGAAGATCGAGGGCGAGCGGCTGACGCTGATGGGCGACGGCAATATCCGGGGAACCGAAAGCTGCACATGCGCCGACGTACTCGGCACCGCCATCGAATTCGTCCGTCCCGACGGAACCCGCCGCAGACCGGGAAAAGGTCGCCTCTGGGCGGCCCTGCGTCCCATTCGGCGCTACCTGCTGTTCATTTACAGAAGATTAAGAAAGAAAGCATAACATGAAGATTAAGGAAGGTTTCAAACTTCGTGAACTCGGCCGCGAGTTTATCGTGGTGGGCGAAGGCATCGCCCAGGTCAACTTCAACAAGATGATTTCCCTCAACGGCACCGCTGCTTTTCTCTGGAGAGAACTCTTAGGCAAGGATTTCACGGTAGATGATATCACCAAGTTGCTCTGCAACAACTATGAGGTGGAAGAGGCGGTAGCCGCCGCAGACGCCGCCACCCTCGTGGATAACTGGCGCAAAGCCGAACTGCTGGACGAATAAACAATGAAGAACTTCCGCTCGTGCTTGAAGGGAATGGGCGCCATGCTCAAACCGCTGCGATGGAGAGTAGCCGTCGGAGTGGGCATCGGTCTGGTGCGGATTGCCGCATCGCTGGCCTTTGTCTGGATCTGCAAACGGCTGGTCGATATCGCCACCGGCGCGGTGGTGGCCCCGCTGGGCGGAAGCATCGGCCTGATGGCCGGCATCCTGCTTGTCCAGATCCTGGGCAACGTGGGTGCATCCTGGTGGGAGAGCTACATCACGGTGGAGGCGCAGAACGGCTTCCGCCACAGCGTCTTCTCCCACGTCCTGCGCAGCACCTGGAACGGCCGGGAGGCCTTCCACAGCGGAGATACGGTCAACCGCCTGGAGGAGGATATCCGCGTGGTGGTGGACCTGCTCTGCTCCCGACTGCCGAGCGCGATTGTCACGCTCTGCCAGCTGGTGGCCGCATCGCTCTTCCTGCTCACCCTCTCCCCCAACCTGGCCTGGATCCTGATTATCCTGATGCTGGCCGCCGTACTGGGCAGTCGCCTCTTCTTCCGCACGCTGCGCCGGCTGACGGCCGCCATCCGTGCCAAGGACAGCCAGGTGCAGGCCTACATGCAGGAAAACCTGCTGAATCGAGTGGTGGTGCTGACCCTGATCGGCGCCGAGCGGGTGCTCTCGCGACTGGGCATGCTGCAGCGCGACGTGCGGGACAATACCATCCGCCGCACCAACTTCAACGCGGTGGCCCGTACCTTCATGGGACTGGGATTCCTCTCGGGCTATGCCGCCGCCTTTCTCTGGGGCGTCTTCGGCATTCGCTCGGGCGCGGTGACCTACGGTATGATGACCGCCTTCCTGCAGCTGGTGGGGCAGATTCAGCGGCCGATTGCCGAACTGGCGCACCATGTGCCCGCCTTCATCCACTCGCTCACATCGGTGGAGCGCCTGATGGAACTGGAGGAGCTGCCGCTGGAGGAGCATGGAAAACCGGTACAGATCGAGGGGGCGCCCGAGATTGCCATCGAGCACCTGACCTTCGGCTACGCCGGCCAGGCGGAAGCGGTCTTCAAGGATTTCTCCTACGTATTCAAGGGCGGTGAAATGACCGCTATCACCGGCCACACCGGAATCGGCAAGAGCACCCTCATCCGGCTGATTCTGGCACTGTTGCGGCCACAGGAGGGAACGATCCGCGTGGGCGGCGTTCCCGTCAGCCCGGACCTGAGAGGGAACTTCATGTACGTTCCGCAGGGCAATTCGCTGCTGAGCGGGACCATCCGGGAAAACCTCCGCCTGGTGGCCCCCGAGGCTACCGACGACCAGCTGCGCGAGGCATTGGAACTCTCAGCGGCGGAATTTGTCTTTGAGCTGCCCGACGGGCTCGACACCCTCTGCAGCGAAAAGGGCGGCGGACTGAGCGAAGGCCAGGCGCAGCGCATCGCCATCGCACGCGGCCTGCTGCATAACGGCGGCATCCTCGTGCTGGACGAGGCCACCTCGGCCATCGATCCGGCCACCGAAGAGCGGTTGCTACATAATCTTAGCGCCCGCTTTCACGGGCGCAAGACCATTTTGTTCATCTCCCATCGGGAGGCTGTCACCTCGGCGGCCGATGCTGTACTCAGCATTGGCGCGCAGCGCGGCTAGAGCAGATTTCCAAAGTATATCGCGTTGGTCAGCAGATGGTTCGTGCAGAACCAGTAGGAGCGGTAGTTGACCTCTTCCAGGAAATAGACCACCGCGCCCTTGCCCGCTTTGACCGTTGCGGCGGCCGGCGAACCAGCGAACCGTTCGAGGTTGTGCTGCGTGATGTAGCCGGAGCGGTAGGGTTCTTCGGAGAAGCGCAGGATTACCTCGGCATCGGCGGGCATCTTCCAGGTCGTCGCGCGCGCCTTGAAGAGATCCAGATCCTTGCCATCGTAGCCCCAGAGAACCGGGCTCTCGCCCACCAGGTGCGCATTCAGCACCACGCCGCTGATATCGCTCTTGGAGAGACGGACCTTCGGCTTGATGGCGCCGATGTATTCGCCCACGTGGTTGGCCCCGCCGATCAGGATCAGCGTGCCGCCTTCCTTCACCCACTGCGTGAGTTTTTCGTAAGCCTCCGGATACTTCTCCTTCCTTGGGGCGCCGTTGCCGGCGAAGATTACCGCGTCGTAGCGTTTGAAATCGAAGGCGGAATCCGCCAGCGCGGTCGCCTCTACCAGCGTGTGGTTCATTGCATAGCGTGCATCGAGCAGGTACCACAGGGAGCCCTGCATGATGGAAGCGGCGCCCGAAGTGATGAGGGCCGTCCTGGGCTGACGTACCACCTCGCGCTTCACGGCGTTGAGATCGAAGCCCTTGCGTTTGTCGGCCTGCAGAGCGGTCAGATCTACGGCTGACTTGGCCGCCTCTTCGCAAAGCAGCCCGTAGAGGGCCTCACCCTCCAGCGGCTGGTCATTCACCGGGACGATCAGCGTACCGGCGGGGAAGATCATCTTCACCTTGGCAGCTTTGTAGCGGTACTCGAAGGGCTGGGGAGCCACCTCTACGCGGACGCCCTTCTTCTGCAGCGCACCAATCAGGTAGGGCGCATAGTAATCACCGTTGCTGAAGGCGTAGCCGATGGGGCTCAGGCCACCCGTGACGGTCCCTTGCGGGAACTCCCACTGATCAATCTTCTCGGCAGCCTTGGGCGCTTCAGCCGTCAGGCCGTAGTTCAGGCCGTAGGCCCGGGCCGGAGACCAGGTGGAGATGTCGTAGAAGATGCTGTCCTGGAACGAAATGATATCCTCGAAGATTCCCTTAATCTTATAATAGTGCTTCTGGCGGAACGGAACATAATACCGCTCGTTCCCCTGCTTGTCGCTCGTCTTGTAAACGTCAATCTCGTGGAGGCGCAGATTGTCGATGAAATGCCAGGCGAGGGCTTTGTCTCCGTGGGCATCGAAGAGATAGCCCTGGTTCGCGTCCTGCTCGGCGGCAGCGGCTGCATCCACATAGAAGCGGCGCTGGTAGTCCATCAGAGCATGGCGATTGTCAATAGCGCCTTCCACGACCGCCATGGCGGCATGGCCCTGCCAGCGGATGGTCTCGGGCAGCGAGAAGTCACCGTTCTTGGAGGAGTTGGCCAGGTGGCCGCGGGAGGAAGCCGCCTCGTGAAGAATGCAGACGGAACCCTGGATATCTCCGTAGCAAGCGCCCTTTCCGATAAAGAAGTCATCGTAGCCACGGCGGGTAAAGAACTGGGTGCCGATGGCCTTGAGGTTGCGCGCCGTATATTTGGAGATGGCCAGGGTCAGATCCTGGTTCTCCTGCGGAATGTACTGATAGGTACGGTTCGGATCGCCCGGGCTGAAATAGAAGAGGTTGCGGGTACCCATCTCGTGCATGTCGAGCAGCACGGTCGGCATCCAGTACTCATACATCGCCGCACCGTTGCGCCCCACGTCGTGTTGAGCGGTCAGCCAGTCGCGGTTGCAGTCCATCCAGTAGTGGTTGGCGCGCGACGAGGGCTGCGCCTCGCGGTACTCGCGGCCCTGCTTGTCCAGGAAGTGGTTGCGGCTCGCCGTGGTGTTGATCCACGAGCAGAAGCGGTTCAGTCCGTCCGGGTTGAAGCCCGGGGTAAGGATCAGGACGGTATTCTCAAGGAGATTCTCAATCTTGTCGCCCTGCGCGGCGGTGAAGTAGTAGGCAATGGCCAGCAACGCCTGGCTGCCGGATATCTCGTTGCCGTGGATCGTGCCACCCAGGTTGATCACGAGCGGCATGGCATCGATATCCAGATCACCGGATACCTTGGGATCCAGCAGCTGCATGTGCTCCTGGCGGATCTGCTCCAGGCGGGCCTGGTTCTTCGGGGCCGTGATGTAGACATGCATGAAGGAACGCCCTTCGAAGGTCTTGCCGAAGGTCTTGGTAGAGACGCGGTCGGAAGTCTGCGCAAGGTAGTTCATGTAACGGGTAATATCGCCCCAGTCGGCCAGACGGTCGCCCACCTCGAATCCGAAGAAAGCGTTCGGCGTCAGGATGGCGGGGTTATAGCTATCCCCCGAAACGGGGAGGAAATACTCCACAGCGGCCGGATCCGTAGGGACTGCGGCGGGGCTGCCCGGCTGAGCGGAAGCGCTCAGGCCCGTAAGCAAGACAGCCGCCCCGAGGACGACTGTCGCAAGATTCTTTTGTATCTTATTCATTGTCAGTATGACTATAAATCGAAGTTGGCCAGGTAGAAGCTCTCGATCTTGGCATCGGCCTCGGCATTGAGTTTCTTCAACTCGTCGCGGTCAATCTTTCCGGCTGCATACCAGCGGTTGAGGGCAGCACGGTAAGGCGGGATGATTTCAGCCTCAAGACGGAGAACCTTCTGCAGGTAACCGGTGCCTTCCCCATTGTAGAAAAGCTCCCAGTTGAAGTAGCGTTTGTGGTTGTTATCGTCGTTGTCCAGATCGAAGCAGTAAGCACGCTCCTTGAGGGTATAGCCCCACTTGGAGAGCGGTGCCTGCAGTTTTTCGTTGCCGCGAACCATCACGGGAAGACCCTCCTCGGCGACCGCTTCCCAGACGGGGATGGCGACGGTCGTGCCCGGATAGCTGACGACGGTCCACATGGTGGTCAGTTCAGGGTTCTCGCCCGGTTTCACGCCCGTGATGACGACACTGCAGGTCGTAGTCTTGCGGGTGATGAAATCGTTGTCGAACGCCCAGCCGGTGGTCTTGGGAGCATGGTTCTCGTCGCCGCGAAGGTTCAGGTCCATCAGGACGTTGGCATAGCAGCGGACGTGGTTGTTCAGCAGGAATTCCGGGGTGATGCCGGCCTCGAGACCCTTGCGGGTCAGCGCCTCTGCGGTCATGTAGCGGCAGTGGCCCTTGCCCTCGATGCGGGGACGGCCGTTGTAGGAGAAGTTGCTGCGGACCAGGTAGCCGTCCGGAGCCACGTTCGGGTCGTTCACATCGTATTTATAGTAAGCATTGTTACCCACCTCAAAGTAGGCGGCATTGCCCTGGGCATCCATCACGCCGTAGTTTGTTTCCACTCGCCAGGGCTTGGGAAGGTCGTTGAGCATTTTCTCGAAGTCATCCACGGTGGCGCACTGCTCGAGAGCCTTGCGCATCAAGACACCGTTGCTGCCGCTCTTGGCGTTCAGCGTGTCGGGTTCGATGTTATAGGAAACCGTATTGAAGATGGCGAAGCCTTCGGAGTTGGTACCTACCCAGACCGCGCTGGGATCTTTGGATTTTTCGGCCACGATGCCGGTGAAAGCATACTTTCCGTCAGCGGCCGGGAAGTGGCGCATGATGTTGCGGGCAGCGCCCGTATCGCGGTTTTTCCAGATGAGCGGACGGCCGTCTGGCGTCACTTTACCGGAAACGATGATGCTGGTGCAAGCATAAGACATGGCTGCGCTTGCAAAAAGGAGAAGGGTCAGCGCGAGGGCTGCTTTACGGAACATTTTCATAGAAGTCCTTTATTATTTGTGACCCTAAAAATACAAAAAAATCCGGCTTAGCAAAAAAATCCGAATTGTGTATCTTTGCAGAAAAAGAGATGACCGCCATGAAAAAATTTTTTCTCCTGCCCCTCGCCCTTCTTTCCGTCCTGCTGCTTGCAACAGGCTGCCCCAATTGGGAGCATGAACCGCAACCCTACCCCTATGTCACAGGCACTTACGTCTTGACCGGCGGGACCCCTGGCAGTGCCGGCGCCACCCTGCTCCCCTATGTTTATCAGAGCAAGGAGGTGCCCGCGGATCTGTTCGGGAGCGCCAATGGCGGCAAGACGCTCGGCGCCACGGCGGAGGATATGCTCTGCGTGAACGGCTATTTCTACATCTGTGCAACGGCCGATCAGGTCCTCTACAAGACCGATTCACTGGGCCGCGTTCTCTCGGAAATCGTGACGCCGGAGACCGCGCGCTCGCCCCGGCACGTCATCAACTACAAGGACAAACTCTATGTCTCCTATGCAGAAGGATTTGTGGCGGAGATCGATACGACTACTTCCGCCATCCGCACACTGGAGGTGGGCGGCACGCCGGACGGCCTCTGCGCCAGCAACGACAAGGTGTATGTAGCCCTCTCGGGCAATACGAGCACCTCCGTGGCGGTGATCGAGGCGCGTTCCTTCACGAGCCTTCCCGCGCTGACGGTAGCCGCCAATCCCCGCAAGATGATCGCCCTCTCGGACCGGATCGTCTATCTGCTCTCCGACGGCGACGGTGCGGGTGAGAAATCCTCCCTGCAGGTAATTGACACAAAGGAAGATGAAATCTCCCCGCTCAAATCCATCCGCAATGCGGTGGATTTCACCTTCAGCAACCGGATCGTCTATGTCCTTCAGAAGATGGATGCCGAGCGCTACCACATCTGCCCGGTTGACGGCGACCTGAGGCTTGCCATCCAGGAGAATATCCTCGGCAGCGATGTGCAGGTGACCCCGCCGACCTCCTTCTCGGCCGACCCGGTGAACGGTTTCCTTTTCATCGGACAGCAAAAGGCCAACGGGGAGGGTTCCCTGCTGGTCTTCTCCCCCAACGGAAGCTATCTGGATACATTCCCCTCCGGCAGTTCCGCTCCGGCAGGGACCTACTTCTCCACCTCTATCCGGTATCTTTAGTCGATATCAGGGAACGGGGCCTTCTGCCGAATCCGACGGGTAATATCCGTCAGCGCTCCGTCGCGCCCCACGGCATAGAGCCGCTGGTTGGTACCGGGATCCTTCAGGCTTCCGAACTCCGCCCGGTAAGGCCCTACCTTTATATAATCAAAGGCCGTACGGTCTATGCCCACCGGAATGGCTTCCGCCCCGGAATACCAGGCGCTCTTGAGTTTCAGCTCCCGGCGGACGTAGGCGGCCAGTGCGGCCACCGCGGCGGGATCGGCATCCCCGCCCATCAGGGCAATGCAGGTAACCCCCGCATAGCGGGTGGAAAGCGTAAGGAGAGCCTCTTCTGTGAGAGGCTCTCCAATGTCTTCCCGAAGATGGGGGCTGTGGCATCCTTCGCACCGGAACGGGCATCCGGTGATGTTCACCGCCAGGGTCGTTTCGTCCGGAATCTCCTGAAAAACAATGTCGAAGTTGTAAAATTTCAACATTATTTCAGCGAGGAGGCTTTCGCGTAGAAACGTTTGGCAGCTTCTTTCTGGCGCGGCATCGAGAAGCAGCTGATGCGCTTCATGTAGCCGATGATGCGGGTTGCGTAGTCCACGTTCTTGCTGTGGCACTTCGGGCACTCGCCCAGATAGCGCTTGTCAATGTGGCCGCAGTCGTTGCAGATGGTGTTCGGGATGTTGAACGTAAAGTAGTTGCAACCTTCCTGTGCAGCCACCTTCAGCAACTGGCGATACTGCTCCTTGGAGAGGTGCTCCTCCAGGTTCATGTGCAGCGCCGAACCACCGGTGAGGTGCTCGATGTACTGACGGCCGTGGAGGCGGAATTTGTCCAGGATGTTCAGCGAATCGTCTTCCACGATGTAGAAATAGCTGTTGTAGCAGTCGCGCGGAACTTCGTAACCGTCTTCGCGGTCCCACTTCGCGTGCTTCACGCCCACGTTTTCTGCCGGGATCATCTCGCAGTTGAACATCAGGTCCTTGGTACGGTACTCTTTGTTCTTCTTCTCGATGAGGCCCAGGACATCCTGCACGAACTTCAGGTACTCCTTGTTGTCGTTGATCTTCAGGCCCAGGAATTCAGCAGCCTCCACCAGACCGTTGACACCGATGGTCAGATACTGGCGGCTGAGGTTGATGAAGCCGGCGTCGAAGAGCGGCAGCATGCCTTTGTCCATGAGGTTCTTCAGGTTCTCGTTGTAAGCGATCTGCACTTTGTGCATCAGGTCAATCACCTCGCCCAGATACTTCAGGTAAGGAATCTTGTTGGCGACTGCGTACTGGATGCAACGGTTGAGGTTGATGGTGAGCACACTCTTGCTGCCCGTGGAAACACCGCCC
>JAFSWO010000043.1 GCA_017450165.1 Bacteroidales bacterium
CAGTTGGAGAGGAAATCGACAGCAGCGAGGAAATCCTCGGTGTTGATGTCCGGGGATGCCATTCTGCGGGGCTCACCGCCGGACTCGCCGGTAAAGGAAGGGTCGAATGCGACGGTCACAAAGCCGCGTTCAGCCATGTGCTGGGCATAGAGGCCGCTGGACTGCTCCTTCACGGCGCCGAAAGGGCCGCTCACCGCAATGGCGGGAAGCCTTCCGGAAGCGTTCTTGGGAACATACATATCAGCCGCCAGCTCAATGCCATAGCGGTTGTGGAAGGTGACCTTGGAGTGATTCACGAGTTCGGATTTCGGGAAGGTCTTGTCCCATTCCCGGGTAAGATTCAAAGTACTCATATTCTCGTTCGTGTTTGTTCTGCAGGCAAGCAGCATCAGGGATGCGCTGGAGATTGCAAGAAAGGATTTGATATTCATGTCTTTGGTGCTTGATGTTGCAAAGGTAGGCGGACTTTCGGGTATTCTTTAACCGATTTTTGTTTGATTTCTACCAATATCGCAGAACTTTGCGTATTTTTGCACGAAGCCATACCCTTTCGCGTGATATGAAGAACATCTTGCACGTCTCAAATCCCAATGTTTACGCCCGTTTCGTGGGGGCGCCTCAGCTGCACCCGCTGGTGAGTGTGATCCATTACGACGAGGTCTCACCAGTCCGTACCAGCCTGAACCGATACGGTGTATACGGTCTCTTCATCCAGAAGAATTTCCCCAGGAACCTGACCTATGGAATGAAGATGTTCGATGCGGCCGATGCTTCCATCATTGCCGTGGAGCCTGGCCAAATCGGCGGGAAGGAAGATAGTGGCGAGGACCTACATATCAGCGGATGGGTACTGCTGTTCTCTCCGGAACTATTGCACGGAACGGACCTGGAGGCAAAGATAAAAGACTATCCATACTTCTCCTACTTCGCCACAGAGACCTTGATTATGGAGCCGTCCGAATGGGGCCGTATCACCCAACTTCTTACGCAACTCAGGTACGAACTGCAGGAAAACGAGGATTCCCCGGCACTGAGGGCCGTCATTCTGGGATATATCCGTCTTGTCCTGGAGTACTGCCAGCGTATCTACCTGCGCCAGTTCTCGCAGGAAGACAAGATATCATCGGACATCCTCAAGCGTTACCATAACCTGCTGCGGGAGTATTATCTGGACGGCAAACAGATGGACCTTGGCGTCCCCACCGTCCAATACTGCGCTGAGCAGCTTGCCTATTCGCCCCGCTACCTGGGCGACGTGATTCACAAATCCACCGGAGATACCGCCATCGGCTACATCCACGCCTTTGTGATCGAGCAGGGCAAGAACCTTCTGATGAACGGCCACAACGTCAACGAAACCGCCCATATGCTTGGCTACGACTTTCCACAACACTTCACCCGCCTCTTCAAGAAAGTAACCGGCATCACGCCGACAGAATTCCTTGAAAAATAGGATTGACAATTTTGCCGCCCACGAACTCCAGAAACTCCTTGGATTATTTTACGGCAGACTTTGACACAACATTTTTGGCCAAGCGCAAAATAATTACTAAATTCGTATCCTAAACATATCAGGTATATGATACTCTCTACCACTCCGACCATTGAAGGTCACACCATCGCCGAATACAAGGGCGTCGTTTTCGGTGAAGTCATCTCCGGCGTCAATTTCCTCCGGGATTTTGCCGCCAGCATCCGCAATATCATCGGCGGACGCAGCGGTTCTTACGAAGAAGAGCTGATCACGGCCCGCACGCAGGCGATG
>JAFSWO010000044.1 GCA_017450165.1 Bacteroidales bacterium
GGGTGTCTTGCTTCGCTCGGACGAAAAAGTCCTCGCTTCGCAAGCACCGGCTCGGCGCTATCGGCTAAAAACGGCCGCGTAGGCCGAGGGGTCTGGGGGAGTGCCCCGGCGGGGGCGAGGTCGCTCGTTCTTCGCCTCTTACCACACGCAAAAGAGCCAACCTTTTGGGTTGGCTCTTTGCGGTGCGGACGAGGCTCGAACTCGCGACCTCCGGCGTGACAGGCCGGCATTCTAACCAGGCTGAACTACCGCACCATGTTGACTGGGGAAACCCCAGACCCCCGCTAGCGGCTGCTGCCGCTTGATTGGGACTGCAAATATAGATACTTTCGCGTAAGTTGCAAAACTTTTTTTGCTATTGGGAGATTTTTCTGGCAATCAAGAAACCACCGGGAATAATGACGCCCAGACTGAGGATTGAAAGGAAGAGATAGCGGTACTTGATCAGGATTCCCAGGCGGACATAATCGAAGCTCATGGCAGCGTCGGTCATGCTCGAGCGGGCGGCAGACTTGAGCGAATCGGCCGCATCGGCAAGCACCGTAGGAGCATCCGGCAGATAGGCCGGCAAATAGATCAACAGGAGCATCAGGCCAATGCCGCAGAGCAGGCCGATTCCCGCAGCGATGGCGATGCCGCGACGCGAACGCTTGCGCTCCTGCTTGCAATAGCCCTTCACCTGCTCGGCGATCTTCAACCGCTCATCGAGTTGCTTCATGAAGGCTTCCCCCTCCCCGACGGAAGGACGGGCGGCATGGAAGAGTTCTCTTAGTTCCTTATCATTCTTCATTTTCCAAAAAGTTTTTCAGATGTAGTCTGCCCCGGTGCAGGCGGGATTTGATGGCGCTCACGGAGAGCGATGTGATCTTGGCGATCTCCAGGATGGGACGATCTTCCATGTAAAAGAGCAGGATGACCGCTTTCTCATCGGGCGAAAGGGCATCGATCGCGCGATACAGCGCCTGGTAACGGAACTGCTCGTCCGGCGTCTCCCCGCCGGAAACCCGCTCCGCCGCGGGCGATAGGGTTTCAACAGATGCGCGCGATGCGGACTTGATCTTGTCAAAGAAGCAGTTGTAAGCGATTCGGAAGAGCCAGGTCGAGAAGCGGGATCGTCCCTCAAAGCGACCCATCGCCACATAGGCGCGCACCAGCGCCTCCTGGGCAATATCGTCCGCTTCGAACGCGTTGCCGTTACATAGGCCAAGCAGGAATCGCCGAAGCGGCTCCTGCTCCTGTTTAACCAAATCGATGAACTGCTCGCGCGTCATTTATTCGGCCTTCTCTGCCGCAATTTCTTCTACCTGTTTCTTGGTTTCCGCGGCGATTTCATCTGCGAACATCTTGCGACCGATAAAGCCGCTGGCCGTAAAACCAGCACCCATCAGTGCCAGCATCGCACCTACGAAGAGTTCGAAATTGCTTCCGTCCAGCACATACCAAACGATGAAGGCGCCGCCGATAGCCAGCAAGGTCAAACCGGTCTGAATGTGATCGTGCATTTTGGTTTTCACGTTCTTGGAGGCATCCGCCTTACGTTTCATCGCTTTCTTGTCCTGAATAAAGCTGTCGACGTCGCAGGGAACGCCAGCCTCGAGGGCTTTCATCAGGACTGCAGCCTTGTCGGCGACTTTCTTGCGGCGATATGCAGCGCAGATCCACACGATGATGATGGGCAGAAGCACGCAGATGGAGATGCAGGAAAGGAGTTCAAAAAGTTCCATAGTTCAATTCTTTTAATTGGTTTTGCCCGTTAGACGGAAACTGCGGGCAAAAGGTTTCCAAAGTAAGGAAAAAATTTTCATACCTTTGTAATATAAGGCTGCAACCTTTACCCCCCAATGGCAGTCTAACGGTCAGAACACTTAAAAAAACGTATATCCATGAAACGAATCCTTTCCTTTCTCCTGCCGCTGATACTGGTTTCCTGCTCGTATGGCACGAAGCTTTCCGGCATTGTTGACACGCGCGTCGTAGACGTAGATGATCCCTACACGGAAATCGCCGTCAAAGGTGGCGTCAACGTATCGATGGATCCAGCCGCTACTGCCATCACTTTGAAGGGTGACACCGTACTGATCGGCGTTACGAGCGTTACCGTAAAAGATGGTACCCTAACGATTGACGCCAGCCGCAAATTATTCAAGAGAAAAGGCATCAAAAACCTTATCAAGGTGAATAATGTCGTCGCCCCGGAATCGGAGAGCATTGATATTGTCATTCCTACCCCGGCCACGCTTACCGAGATTTCACTCGCCGGTGCAGTAACCCTCTCCTCCCTGGAGCCTGTCAAGGCAGGCAGACTTGCCATTGAGACCGCCGGCGCCAATAACGTTATTCTGGCCTTGGATGTAAAGGAACTGAATGTCGATGCGGCCGGTGCGGACAATTACTGGCTGGAAGGTTCAGCCATGGAGCTGGATCTGGATATGGCCGGCGCCTGCAACTTCTGCAGCAAGACGCAGTATCTGACGGTCAACAAGGCGAAGATTGACTTGGCGGGCGCCTGCTCGGCAACGCTCTGCAGCGTGGGTACAGTCAAGGGTGACGCAGCCGGAGCCTGCAGTATAGCCATTACCGGAGCCGGGGACGCCAAGATCAAGACCCGCGGCGCATCCAGCGTCATTCGCTTTTAGGGTGATAGCGGAGGATGGTCTCCTGCCACTTGCGGGTATCGATGTGGGTATAGATTTCCGTCGTCAGGATACTCTCGTGCCCCAGCATCTCCTGCACGACGCGCAGGTCCGCGCCATTCTCCACCAGGTGCGTAGCAAACGAATGGCGGAACGTATGGGGTGAAATCTCCTTTCGGATGCCAGCCACAGCAGCTTGCTCCCGCACGATATTGAATACCGTCACGCGCGTCAGTTTGCCACCGCGGCGATTCAGGAAAAGGATGTCTTCGGCATCCTTTTTTATGGGCAGGCCACTGCGGTCGGCCATCCAGAAGCGGATATAGTCCATCGCGGGGTCGCCGATCGGGACCAAGCGTTGCTTGTTGCCCTTTCCGATAATGCGGATAAAGCCCTCCCCCGGGAAGAGATCGGAGATGTGGAGGTTGATCAGCTCACTCACGCGCAACCCGCAGGAATAGAGCACCTCCAGGATGGCTCGGTCGCGGTGGCCGCCGGGCTTGGAGAGATCCACCGATTCAAGGATCTTTTTCACCTCATCATAGGTCAGCACGCTGGGCAGGTGGGGATTCAGATGCGGAGCGGCAAGGCTGTCGGAAGGATTCTCGGCGAGCCGACCCTCCTGATCGAGGAAACCATAGAATGATTTGATGGAACTGAGGAGGCGAGCCTGCGACCGCTTGGCCAGTTTGCCTTCCGAAACGCGGGCGGCGACGAAGGCTTCCAGGTCGGACGTCGCGGCATCCAGCGGAGTCGGAACTCCCTTTTCACGCAGGAAGTCGAAGAGACCTTCCACATCCCGGCCATAAGCCGCCAACGTGTTGGAGGAAAGGGACTTTTCGAGCTTCAGATAGCTTCTGAACCCCGCAAGGGTCTCCTGCCAAACATCGTCCGGGCGCCGGGTTTTCATCGGGAATTACAGATACTTCTTGAACCTCTTTCGAAAAATCCGGTAGTATGCCGGGATCTGCTTACCGTAGGATTTGACGAACTGGTCGTCGGAGAGTTCTCCCCGCTCCCACTTGGCATGGAGCGGAAGGAACAGGTCGCTGATCTCCTTTTCCGCCCCGGCGGCAACCTCCTGCAGATGAAGGGCATTATCGCTGTCGAACCAGCGTTCGCGCCCCGGTCGGGAATCCGTATAAAGATACGCTTCGGAGATATCCATCACGTCCCGGAAGATAGGCGCAAACTTCTCCGGCGGGCAGTCGAGGTAGTCGGGAATCGTATTGCCCTGAGAAGCCAGCAACGGAATGGCCGGTGAGCAGCGGGGATGGCCCAGAGCCGTCCACATCACGCAGTAACGGGGGTCGCTTCCGGAAGGAACACCCTGAAAAACAATGATATTGCTTGTATTACGATAGCTGATGAGTCCTTCGTCAAAGACCATCCCGCCCGAACGGGCAAAATCGGGATGGGTGACATTGGTAAAGGAACGCCCGCACTCATCCAGCAGCCAGAGGGGATCCGCCTCGAACTTGCCGTCGGCATTCTTCTTCATCCGGCCCATGATATCGATGCAGTCGTCATACCGGTTGCGGCTTTTGTGCTCCGGACGATCGCCGCTGAACGAGAAGTTGGTGCAGCAGCGATATCCTTCAGGTGCCACTTCCGGATCGTTGACATCATATTTCACCCAGGTATCGTTGCCAAACTCATAGAAGGCAGCTCCGCCCTCGGCGTCAATTACACCCAGGTTGGCATGAATGCCGAGAGGATGTGAGAGGGTAGCCAAGTATGCGTCGAATTCCTTAATACTCTTGAAGTTCGCCAGGGCATATTTCTCCAGAATGGCAAGGCTGCGGCCCGGAACCTTGACCGTATCGTACGGGAAGCTGTGGGAAGTCAGCCCGGCCATGCAAAGGCCGGCCGCATTCATTCCGCCGCCGGTGCTCCTGATCTGATCCGCCGGGATCCAAGGCGTCGGTCCCATGGCAATATAGTCGTACTTGCCGCCTGTGTAATACTTGATGTTCGTATTGAAATTCTTGTTGCCCTGATCACGGGTCTTCATCATCAGCGGCTTTCCGTCCGCCGTATATTTACCGGAAATGATGATGGCCGAGCAGGCCCGGGAAGAAACCGGGAAGGCAAGCGCTGCAACGAGCAGCAATAACATGAATGTATTTCTCATAACGACAAAGGTACAAAAATAGCTTGGCAATCGCCAAGCTATTTTTGTACCCCTGAGCAGAATCGAACTGCTATCTAAAGTTTAGGAAACTTCCGTTCTATCCGTTGAACTACAAGGGCGCACTAGGCGTTAGCCTTGTCGATGACCTGACGACCGCGATAGTAACCGCACTCAGGGCATACGTGATGATAAAGGACGGTTGCACCGCAATTCGGGCAAACTGCCATCTGAGGGACGATTGCCTTGTCGTGAGTTCTTCTCTTATCTCTGCGCTGCTTGGAGATCTTATGTTTCGGATGTGCCATGGTTAATGTGTTTTAATTGTTTATTTTTTCAACATCTCTTTCAGTTTTCCGAAGGGGTTGTTTCCTTCGGGGTGCTCCTCGGAAGCGTGGGAGCCGGATTCCAGGCGGGCCAGCATTTGGGGGTTGCAACGGCCCTCGGGATGCACCATCACGAGCGGAAGGCTCAGGCAGACGTAGTCGTAAACGAACTGATCCAGCGAGATGACGGAGTCAGAACTGCTGACCACCATCATGTCGTCTTCATCAGCCGCATCGTCTACATCCACCGCACCAAAACCGACGGTGAGCATGCGCTCCACATCGACTTTGAGCGGAAGGTCATCCAGGCAGCGGTCACATTCCACGACGACGAATCCGCCAATCCGGCAGACAATTTCCATCATCGTGCTGCGCCTGCGCGCCGAAACGTTGACGCTGCAATCTGCATCTTTGATCCGGGTATTCCCAAACTTCGCAAAGAACGATCCGTCAATCGCAAAATGGAAGGTGCTCTCCCCTTTTGGAAGCCCCTTGACAGGGATAATCAGGGTATCGGAGGATACTTCCATCTTGCAAAATTGGGCTGCAAATATACGAAAATATTTTTAATCTGCTAACGCTGAGCCCTTTTTCTCGCCGTTTCGTCCAGAATCGTCTTGCGCATGCGCATCGCGTGCGGCGTAACCTCCACGAGCTCATCCTCTTGGATATATTCGAGCGCCTCTTCCAGCGAGAACTTCACGGCCGGCGGCAGAATCACCTTCTCGTCGGATCCGGCAGCACGCACGTTGGTCAGCTTCTTGGTCTTGCAGACATTAATATTCAGGTCGAAATCACGGATGTGCTCGCCCACCACCTGGCCTGCATAGACATCCTCACCCGGCTCAATGAAGAAACGGCCGCGGTCCTGCAACTTGTCCATGGCGTAGGCCACGGCCAGACCCGTCTCGTTGGCCACCAGGGAACCATTGGTACGTTTCTCAATCTCACCCTTGTACGGCTCGTATCCCTTGAAACGGTGCGCCACGACGGCCTCACCCTGGGTGGCGGTCAGCAGGTTGCTGCGCAGACCCATCAGGCCGCGGGCGGGAATCTCGAATTCAAGGTGCGTGCGGTCGCCGCGGCCCTCCATGTGGATCAGCGCAGCCTTGCGGCGCGTAGAGAGCTCGATCGCGCGCCCCACAAACTCTTCGGGCACGTCAATCGTCAGGAATTCAACCGGTTCGCAGCGTTGGCCGCCGATGGTCTTGTCCAGCACCTTGGGCTGACCCACCTGCAGCTCAAATCCTTCGCGGCGCATCGTCTCAATCAGAATGGAGAGGTGCAGCACGCCGCGGCCGTAAACCACGAACGAATCGGCGCTGTTGCCCGGCTTGACGCGAAGCGCCAGGTTCTTTTCGAGCTCGTGCTCGAGGCGCTCCTTGATATGACGCGAGGTGACGAACTTGCCGTCCCGGCCAAAGAAAGGTGAGTCGTTGATGGTGAAGAGCATACTCATCGTCGGCTCGTCCACCGTAATGGGCGGCAGGGCTTCGGGATTCTCGAAGTCGGCAATCGTATCACCGATCTCGAACCCTTCGATACCCACCACGGCGCAGATATCGCCGCAATCCACCTGCTCCACTTTCTGCTTCTCCAGGCCGCTGAAGATCATCAACTCCTTGACTTTCTGCTTTTCCACGATATCGTAGCGTTTGCAGAGCGATACGGGCATGCCCGCCTTCAAACTGCCCCGGGTGATGTGGCCAATGGCGATCCTGCCTACGTAAGGAGAATACTCGAGCGAAGAAATCAGCATCTGGGGCGTACCCTCGCGCACCTCCGGAGCAGGGACTTCGGAGATGATGGCATCGAGCAGCGGCGTGATGTCATTAGTCGGATTACGCCAGGCTTCCGACATCCACCCCTGCTTCGCGCTGCCGTAGATGGTCTTGTAATCCAACTGCTCCTCGGTGGCATTGAGGGAGAACATCAGGTCGAATACCTCCTCGTTCACCTCATCCGGACGGCAGTTGAGTTTGTCTACCTTGTTGATGACCACGATGGGTTTCTTGCCCATCTCGATGGCCTTCTGGAGCACGAAACGGGTCTGAGGCATGGTGCCTTCGAAAGCATCTACCAGCAGCAGCACGCCGTCGGCCATGTTGAGCACGCGCTCCACCTCGCCGCCGAAGTCGGCGTGGCCCGGGGTGTCTATGATGTTGATTTTATAGTTCTTGTAGGGAACCGATACATTCTTGGCCAGAATGGTGATACCACGCTCACGCTCCAGGTCATTGTTGTCCAGAATGAGTTCGCCGGTCTTTTCGACGCCGCCGCGGATGATTTTTGACTGCCAGATCATGCGGTCCACGAGCGTCGTCTTGCCGTGGTCCACATGTGCGATGATGGCAATGTTCCTGATTTCTTGCATACTCCGTTTAAGAAACTGCAAAAATAACGGATTCCCCGGCAATACGCAAAAAAAGGTGCGGCTCTCTCTAGTGCGGCGGGCCGAAGGGGAAAAGCAGCTTGTAGTAAGGGCGCAGAGGCTCTTCGATGGTGACACTCGCGGAAGAGGAAGAACAAGCGAAGAAGTAGCCCATCGCATTCTTGCCCACGATGTTGGTGGGACAGTTGGCAGGTTGGGACTGCAGCATCGGGATTGCAGCACCTACCGTACTGGAAACAAACCCCATATAGAAGTCAAAATAGTCCTTCGGGATGGTGTAGACGTTCAGAGTGAAGACATCGCCGGTCTCCAGGTATTTCCCGCAATCCCCGTAGCTCTTGCGGGTCGCTTCTGTCTGATAGAGTGTCGTTATCGGGAAACAGAATACTTTCTGGCCATTGAAATACTTGTCATCGATGGCCAGGGAGAGTCCGATGGGGAAGACGGCGTCGTTCAGTTTTGCGCTCACATAATAGTAGTTCACCGTTTCGAAGTCCTGACCCCAGACAGCGATAGTCCAGAGACTGTCGATCTTGGTATCCGCATCGCCTGCATACATATAGTCCACCGCATCCACCCGGAAGCCTGGCGACTCCATCGTCGAGAATGCCTCGTAATGGTTGAGCTCACCGTCAACGGTGGCATCTATCTCCAGCTTATAGGTAACCCCGGGAATACCGCAGAAGCCCGCTGGACCCACATAACGGCCGCTTCCGGCGGATTCCTCGACGAAAGGATAGACATTCACCCCGTCGCTGACCGATACCTTGGCGCCCGAAACCGCCGGGGGAACCTCCTCCACGAAAAAGTCGATGGACTCGGTCAGCACAACGCACTGCTGCGCGGAGGGCTGATCCGTGAGCATCGCCTCCACCACAAGGAATGTCCGGTCCATATTCCGGGTGTGAACCTGCACCTCCTCGCTGCAGCCGCTCAGAGCCGCTACAACAAAGGATGCAAGCAGCGCGTGGACGATATGTTTAGAAGTACACATTGTAAGAAAGGGACGGAATGATGGTGAAAAGATATACCTTGATTGCCTGCGGCCTCTCCTCTGCCTGATTGTAGAGAAAGGCCAGCGACCAGGCGTTGTGGCGGGAATAGGCGTTGTAGAGCGACAGATTCCACTCGCTGCCCCAATGCTTCCCCTCCACTCTTTTCCTGTTCTTGTAGGTCAGCGAGAGGTCGGCCCGGTGATAATTGGGCATATTGTCGTCGTTTCTCGAAGAATAGATGGAAGAAGATGATCCACCATAGACAAACCGGCCGACAGGGAAAGTCGTGGGGGCACCGCTGTAGAAGACCCAGTCGCCCGAAAGCGAAAAGTGTTTGTCGATGTCATACGAGAGAACAAAGTTGATAGAGTGTTCGTGATTCAGCGGAGAGCGGTAGATCTGGCCACCGTTGAGTTCCGGAATGTCGTACATCGCCCGCGACCAGGTGTAGGAGAGCCAGCCGCTGAGGCGCGCGAAATCGTAACGAAGCATCACCTCCGTTCCGTATGACCAGGACTTTCCGAAGCGAAGCAGCCCTTCCCGGTTGATATCATCGAAGATAAAACCGGGATTCTCCTTGAAGTCCATCGTATTCTTGTTGTTCTTGTAAAAGGCCTCGAGGGAGAACTCCAGCGCCTGATTGACAAACAGGGAATTGAATCCCGCAGAGAACTGGTCGGAGCACTGCGGCTTGATGTTCGGCG
The DNA here is from genome assembly GCA_017450165.1 of Bacteroidales bacterium. Classification (GTDB taxonomy): domain Bacteria; phylum Bacteroidota; class Bacteroidia; order Bacteroidales; family UBA932; genus Cacconaster. Next base: position 9,182 of record JAFSWO010000044.1, read on the forward strand.
AAGCCATGAACCAGGCATCCACCGGTGTACCGGAAACGCTGATCGGGACCTGCTGGATATACTGGTAAGAGCGGGAATAGGCAGCCTTGAACGAGAGGTCGGGGCTCACGGAGAAAGAGGCGGAAACCCGGGGTTCAATCTTCGTATAGGTTTGGATCCGCTGGCCCTTGTCAAAATGCACGGTCTTGTCAACCTCATGTGTTTCAGGATTGTAGTAATTCTGATCCGCCTCTCCCAGGGTAGAGAATGAGGAAAGGCGAAATCCATAACGCAGGGTCAGCGGCCCTATCTTCTGCTCGTTCTGTGCATAGAACGAAGGCAGGAGTGAATAACACTGCGGCATATGCAGGGTCTGGACGATCGATTCTTCGTTCGTGGGATTTACATCTCCGGGGTCCATCCGGTAATAGGCCAGATTGACACCCGTCTGCACCGTATTGGAGGAATTGGCGTACCAAGTCAAACCGGCTTTGAGGCCGCTCTCCCTGATAATCGTCAGGTAATTGAAACTGGTGCTACTCATCTCGCAGTCGAGACCGGCGTTGTAACGGGAGTTGTAGAGAGCGGTGTTGAAGAAGAGTTTCGGGGAAAACTCATGGCTCCAATTCAAGGCCTGGGTGTTGTTTGCAAAACTGAATCGCATCAGGTCCAGATCGAAGGTCTCCATCGACATTCCGAAGATGTCCCTGCCGCTGAAGGCGCTCAGCGTTACGCGATCCTTCGGGCTGGCCACCCAACTGATCTTTCCGTTCAGGTCATAGAAGAACATCTGGGTGTTCTTGGGCATCTTCTCGCCGAAAAGCGGAAAGAAGATATCCATATAGGTCCGTCTCCCCGCGAGCATAAAGGAGAGTTTATCCTGGACGATAGGTCCCTCCACAGAGGCTTTTGCTGTAATCAGGCCCACCGAGAGGTTGCCTTTGTACTCGCTGTTGTTGCCGTCGCGTGTATTGACCTCCAGCACCGAGGAGAGGCGGCCGCCGAAGGATGCAGGGAAATCCCCCTTGTAGAGGTGTGCATTCTTGACGGCGTCGCCGTTGAACATCGACATGAAACCCAGGAAATGACCGGAGTTGTAAAGCGGGGCACCGTCCATCAGTACCAGATTCTGGTCGATTCCACCGCCACGTACGCTGAAGCCGGTAGAGCCCTCGCTCGGAGTCTGCACGCCGGGCATCATCTGGATTACCCGGATGACATCAGCCTCCCCCATCAGGGCCGGCAACTTGCGGAGGACATCGCCCGTGACGCTCTCCTTTCCCATCTGAGGCAGTACAAGTTGTTCCCGCTTGCTGGTCGAAAAGACCTTGGCAGCCTCCAGCACCTCCCGGTCCTCCTTCAGACTGAAATCATACCTCAGCGATGCCTGTGGATTGACCGTTATCTCCGCGGTAACATATCCGGCATAGGAGCACTTGATCACCTGCTCCTTCCGCTCCACCTGCAGCGAATAGAATCCGACGTTGTTAGTAGAAACGCCGTTCTTCATATCTTCCGTGAATACCACAGCACCGATGAGCGGCTCGCCGCCGGAGGCATCCTTTACGTACCCGGAAAGGACCGCCTTCTGTGCCGCAGCCGGAAGTATACCTGTCAGAAAAGACAGGATGATCAGGATTATTCTCTTCGAGAATCGCATCGCGCATAGGGATGCAAGAATAACGCCACTTTGGCATAACAGGTACGAAAAAAGCATCGCGATTTGCGACTTGGGCGTGCGAAGCACGAGGGGCCCGGGGGCTGTGCCCCCGTAAACATGGGTGCCCACGGGCACAAAAAATAACGAGCCGCAAAAGCGACTCGTTATTTTTCGTGCCCAGGACAAGACTCGAACTTGCACGCCCTTTAACAGGCACCAGCCCCTCAAGCTGGCGTGTCTACCAATTTCACCACCTGGGCGGGGTTTGGGGTTGCAAAGATACAATGATTTTTGAAAACTCCACAAAAAATCTAAAAAAATTGATTACCAACGCCCTTTGTGGATTCGTTCCGGTTTCCATTTATCCTTGGGTCTCACCTCTTTGTCGGGGTAGCCGACTGCCACTACGCAGTAAGGAACCACCGTTGCGGGCAATCCCAGCGCCTCCTTGATGGGGAGATAGCGGTCCGGATAAGGATAGCTGGCGGTCCAGACCGTACCCAGGCCGAGCGATGCGGCGGCAACCAGGAAATTCTCCGTGCAGGCGCCCATATCGTCCCGCCAGGTTCCGTTGGGACGGGTGACCGGGGCGGCGTCCGGATTGTTGCGCGGGGCGCGCGTCACCGTCGTATCGGCGCAGAAGACAACCACGGCGGCAGCGCTCTTGAAGATGCGCAGGTTGAAGTTGCCCTTGAAAATCTCCTCATACTTTGACTTGTCCGTGAGTACGACAAAACTCCAGGGTTGAACGTTCATGCCGGTGGGCGCGGCCATCGCGGCGCGCAGCATCGCCTCCATCTGGGCATCGGTCACTTTCTGATCGGTGAAGGAGCGGACGCTGGTACGGGCGGCGATGGATTCGAGGGTCGGATTGGTAATCTTTTCAGCTTTCATGGATGCAGTCTGTTTAACGGTAATGGAGGTGAAAGCGTCACCGGACTGCAGGTGCAGGATCCAGGTGTGGGACTTAGATGCGGGCGCGACACTGATTTCCACCTGATTGCGGTTGACAATGCAAGCGGAAATGCCATCGGCCTTCAGTGTTTCGTAAGTGTTATTCTCCCCGGGTGTAGCGTGGAAAAAGGTTTCGGTGCCGGCCACCTGGGCATCGTTGAGCCACCAACGGTCATAATTCAGGCAGGAGACGGTAGCCTTGCCGCCCTCAGCGCCAAAACTCACCTCTTCCTGCGAGAGTCGGATGGGCGTCCAAGCACCCGCGATCTCGGGTTCAACACGTTCAACCTGAGCAGGCTCATCCATCGCAACAGCAGCATTAACCTTGGATTCACCGGTCTCAGCGACCGCTTTTTGCGTGCGACGCGCGCACCCGCAGGAAAGAATGGCAAACGCGCAGACAAGGAGCGTTGCAGCCATGAGTAACTGTTTCATATACAATACGTTTAAAAGCATAGAAAGGATCTACATCATCTTCCGTTTGCGGAAAATGATGATAGATGCCAGTACGGTGAGCACCATCACGCCGCCCACCACGAGCATATCCCAGTTACCGCCCACAAGCGGCAGTTTGATGTTCATGCCGTAGATGCTGGCGATCAGGGTCGGAGGCATCAGGAGCAACGACACGAGCGTAAAGATCTTCATGATCTTGTTCTGCTCGAGGTTAATCAGACCCAGCACCGTGTTCTGCAGGTATTCGAGACGCTCGAAACTGAAGTTGGTGTGGTTAATCAGGGAAGAGACGTCCTTGAGCAGGATGTTCAGCTTGTTGACGATCGCCTTCGGGGTCTTTTCGCTCTTGAGCAGGGCGGAAATCATGCGCTGCTTATCCACGATGTTCTCGCGAACGATCATCGTATTCTCCTGCAACTGATTGATATCGAGCAGGAACTCGTCGCCCACATCCTCACCCAGGCTCACGCGCTTGCTGTACTGCGCAATCTCTTTGGACATCAACTCGATCATATCGGCATCGAGGTCGATCCGGGTCTCGAGAATACCGAGCAGGATATTGAATCCGGTCGGATAGAGTTTCCGGTTGATCTGGATGCGGCGCTGGATATCGGTAAAACTGCGCAGCGGCACCTGACGGATGGAGGTAAAGACCGGGCCGGTCAAGATGAAGGAGACCGACTCCATCGTATAGTTGTCCGGGGTCGGAATCAGGAAGTCCGTGTTGATGAAGATGGAACGGGCGTCCTCCGAATAACGGGAGGAACTCTCAATCTCCTCAGCCTGTGCACGGCTCTGGAGATTGGTGTCCAGGAACTCCTCAACATCACGCTTTTCATCGCCGGTGGGATCAAAAAGATCCAGCCAAAGAGCGTCTTTGACCGCAATGTTCTTGAGTATGTCGGTGGACTCAGCTGTTAGAATCTGTCCGTTTGAATTATAAAAAATCTGTACCATTTCCTCGCGCATAGATGGTTAGTAATTCCGTGAATATGACGGGATTACCAACTGGCTCGGGGCTTGGCACGGCGAATGCCGTAGAAATTTTTTATAAGCGTAAAACGGATCATAACGGCCGCAAAGGTAACAATTTTTTCAAAAAAACAGATGTTCAACCAAAATCTTGAACCCGATTCCGATGAGAATCAATCCACCTATCAAATTGATACCGCGACCGATGCGTCGGGCAATCCGATCGCCGCCCAAGAGACCGATGGCGGCTGCAATGGCCGTCACCGTCGCAATGACCGCGCAATAATAGGCCATCCGGCCGATTCCGGTGCCCACCATGGCCAGCGAGATTCCCACTGCCAGCGCATCGATGCTCGTTGCCGCGGAGGCGATGATAAGTTTGCCGGTGCTGAGCAGGTCCACCGGCTTCTCCTCTTTTTGGGCCGAGAAGGCATCCACTATCATCTTACCACCGATGAAAGCCAGCAGGCCAAAGGCCACCCAGTGGTCGAAACGGGAGATATATTGTTCCACCGACGCGCCCAACGCCCATCCGATAAAGGTAAAACCGCCCTGAAAGAGTGCCATGAAGAGCAGGATCTTAGCCACCTTGCCAAAGGTCAGCCGCCCCATGCAAGCGCCCCCGACCAGCGAAACGGCAAGGGTGTCGAAGCAGAGGCTGACGGCCAGCAGGAAAACTTCTACAAAACTCATAATCAGGCGGTTTTACGGGCGGCAACGAGGGAGGAGATCCACATTCCCATGTAGGTCAACGCCCCATTGACAATCAACAAGGTAAAGCCCAGGTCAAAGCCCAAAAACCGTTTGCCCAGCAGGTTGATGGCCAGGCAGGCCAGCGGGGCGGCAAGGGCAATCCACGGCGTAGCCCCGTCACAGACTTTTCTTCGTGAAAGGATGCCGAAGAAGAAGAGTCCCAGCAACGGGCCGTAGGTATAGGAAGCCAATTTGTAAACGAGGTTGATGACCGCATCGTTGCTGTAGACGAACAGCAGCAGGATCAGCGCAAAGAAGAGAAGCGCAACCAGTGCCTGCACTCCTTTGCGGATGCGGCCCTTGCGGTTTTCATCCCAATCCTGACGGTCGTTGAATCCCAGAAAATCCACGCAGACCGATGTGGTGAGCGAGGTCATGGCGGCACCGGCCGAAGGATAGGAGGCCGAGATGAGGCCGATCAGGAAGAAGATGCCCGCCCCGAATCCGAGATAACGGCTGGCGATGGTCGGAAACAACTGGTCGGTCTTGGAGATACCCAGACCCTCAAATCCGCCCAGACCGTCCGCGTAGACGCAGAGCAGCGCGCCGAGCAAAAGGAAGAAAAGATTGACCGCCACAATAATGGCGCTGGTGGTATACATATTCTTCTGCGCAGCACGTAAATCTTTGCAAGCCAGATTCTTCTGCATCATCGACTGATCCAGGCCCGTCATGGCGATGGTGATGAAGATGCCGGCGATAAACTGCTTGACGGCATTGGTACCGGCGCCCCAGTTCCAATCAAACCAAGCCGTATGACGCGATACGGACTCCCAGGTCACGGAAGGTTCCCGGCAAATCTGCCAGATGGCCAGCCCCACGGCCAGCAACATGAAGGTGGTCTGCAGCACATCGGTCCAAATAATGGTCTTGACGCCCCCCTTATAAGTATAAAGGTAGAGCAGGATCAGGAAGACAAGCGTGACCAGCGCAAAGGCTGTCAGGCCACCGCCTGCCGTCCATTCGCGCGGCAGGAAGGCGTGAAAAACCACCATCACCACAAAGATGCGGACCGCAGCGCCCAGGAGGCGGGAAACCATAAAGACGACGGTTCCCGTACGATGACTCTGCGGGCCGAAACGCTCCCCCAGCCAGGTATAGATGGAGGTCAGGTTCATCCGGTAATAGAGCGGCAGCAGTACCTTGGCCACCACGATATAGCCCCCCACAAAGCCCAGTACGAGGGGCATATAGTAGAAGTTCTGCACCCAGACGTTGCCCGGTACCGAGATAAAGGTCACCCCCGAGATGGAGGCGCCCACCATGCCGTAGGCCACCACGGGCCAGGGGGCCTTGCGGTCACCGGCGAAGAAACTCCGCCCGGCCGTGCGGCGCGCCGTCAGATGCGAAATGACAAACAGCAGGACGGTATAGAGCGCGAAAGCCGCCAGAAACCAGACGAAGGGAAACTCGTGCTGCATGATCTACGGTCTGAATACCTGACGGTTGGCAATGGAGCGTCCGAGCGTCAGTTCGTCGGTATATTCCAGATCGTCGCCGAAGCCCACGCCGCGGGCAATGGCCGTCACCTGCACGGGCAAATCAGCGATACGTTTGTAGATATAGAAGGAAGTGGTCTCCCCTTCCATTCCGGTGCTCAGCGCCAGGATGACTTCACGGATATCTCCGCGGGAGAGCCGCTCCACGAGGGCGTCGATGGGAAGATCGCCGGGGCCGATCCCGTCCATGGGCGAGATGATGCCACCCAGAATGTGATACAGGCCACGATACTCTCCGGTATTCTCAATGCTGAAGACATCGCGCAGGCTCTCTACCACACAAACCGTGGTGTGGTCGCGACGCGCATCGTTGCAAAAGGGGCAATTCTCATCATCCGAGATCATTCCGCAGGTCGGGCAGTAGTGAATGTCCGTCTTGAGCCGACGGAAGGATTCCGAAAAATGCGCCACATTCTCCGCGGGCTGTCGCAGCATATGCAGGGCGAGCCGCAGGGCGGTTTTGCGTCCTACGCCGGGCAGCGAAGCGAACTGTTCCACCGCCTCGGCGAGCAGGTCAGAGTGATAGCTGTTCATGGCGATGATACTCGGTAAGGGCTTCGATGGGCCGCTGGACGATGGTTCCCTGACGCATGCCGGCAGCCGTCAGACAACGTCCGAGCAGTTCGCGAAAATGCCAGGCCACCGAACCGGTGAAGTGAACAGGATAGCGGCGATAATCGTACTGCGCCACGTTCCGTAGCAGAAAGGCGTCGAATCCGTTACGCAATAAATTCTTGATATACGGATGGTTACCGTGTTCTTCAATAAAGGGAGCGAAGGAGGCCAGATAGCGGCTCGGAAGCGGCTCGCGATAGACCTTCTGCACGATGGTGGGATAGTCGATTCCGAAACGGCGGGCCAGTTCATCCGTCAGGTTCTGCGGAAGCAATCCCTTGACATAATCCGAGAGCAACTGCTTGCCGAGCCAGGCGCCGCTCGCCTCGTCACCCAGAATGAAGCCGCCGGCACGGACGTTCGACACAATCTGTACTCCGTCATAGAAGCAACTGTTGGAACCGGTGCCCAGGATGCAGGCGATACCGGGTTTGGTGCCGCAAAGCGCGCGGGCCGCCGCCAGCAGATCCGATGCTGCCTCACAGGTGGCATCCGGAAAAACCTCCTGCAGCGCGTCACATACCCTGGAGGAGACTTCCTCCGAAACGATGCCCGCCCCATAGAAGCAGATTCGCGCCACATTCTGATGATCGCCCAATTGCGGCAGCAACTCTTCGCGCAACACGCGGATAATGGCATCCCGATCCATAAAGACCGGATTAATCCCCTGGGTGGTAGCGGAAACCGGAGTCCCCTCCCCAATCAAGCGCCAGTCTACGCCGGTAGAGCCGCTGTCAGCAATCAGAATCATTTTATTCCTCCACAAATACGCTACGGAAATACCAGTTCCTGATACCGATGATACAGGAGACAATGTAAATCACATAGAGCAATCCCATCCAGAGCAGGCCGCTGCCGCCGTTGAAGAAGGGATAGACAAACATGATGACAGCCGCTACGTTGACGACCATCCAGATGAGCCACTGCTCCCGCCAGGACTGGCTGAGCCAATAAGTAGCCAGCATACTCAGCACGGCTACGGCTGCATCCCAGATGGGTTTTCCGGGGATGTCACCAGGCTGAACCTCAACGATTTTCGTGAAGAGAACCGACAAGGCGACGAATCCCACCAGCGCGATGGCCGAGCTGATGAGGGCGCGCCTGGGATTGAAACGGCGCACCTCGATCTTTCCGGATTTCTCTGGATTCTCCTCGCCGAACTGGGCCTGCGCATCCTGACGGACTCGCGCCCAGGTACGGATACCATAAACCGATGAGACGATATAGTAGAACTGAATCAGTCCCATCGCGGCAAAGTGGTTGTGAAAATAGACCAGAATGTTAAGCACGGAAGCCACAATCAGGAAATACCACATCGACTGTGCCTTGCGCACCTCTTCCACTACGTAGGCGATGCCGAAGGCCATCGCCAGGATTTCGATAATCGTCCAGAAAATTGTCATGGCGCAAAGATAGCGTTTTTTAGCGTTTGCCCGTCTTGCGGGTCGACCAGAAGTGATCCACCGGGCCGTGGCCGTGGCCGATGGCGTAATCCGCACCGGAAATGATGGCCGAGTTGATGTACTCCTTGGCGGCGCGGGCGGCATCGTCCAGGGTGAGGCCCTGCGCGAGATAGGAGGCAAAGGCCGAGGAGAGCGTGCAGCCCGTCCCGTGGGTATTGGGCGTATAGATCCGTTTCGAGGGGAGTTCGAGGACGGTGTCCGTCTCCGCGTTGTAGAAAAAGTCCACCAGATTATCCTCCGACAGGTGGCCGGCCTTCATCAGGACGGAGACGCTTCCGCCGCAGGAGAGTGCCCGCGCAATGCGGGGAAGATCCTTCTGGGAGGCGATCTTTTCTCCAGCAAGTATCTCGGCTTCAGGTATATTCGGTGTGATGACGCGTGCCATAGGCACCAGCTCGGATACCAGTACCCGGATGGCGGACTCCTCGATAAGGCGATGGCCGGACGTGGAAACCATCACGGGATCCAGCACGATATTCCTGACGCCGAAACGCGCCAACGCCTCCTTTACGGCCAGGACCACCTCTGCGCTGTGAAGCATTCCTATCTTCACGGCATCCGCCCCTATGTCGCCCAGCACGGCGGCAATCTGCGCGGATATGATGGGAATCGGGATGGGATGGACGGCTTCGACGCCGACCGTATTCTGCACCGTCACTGCGGTAATGGCACTTGCCGCATAGCTGCCGGTGGCGCTGATGGCTTTGATGTCGGCCTGGATGCCGGCTCCGCCGCCGGAGTCGCTGCCGGCTATCGTCAAAACTCTGGGATAGGTCTTCATATATTAAAAGTGTCTGTATCCTAAATAATCGCGGTCGGCCCCCAGCCAGACAATATCCTGCCCGTCGGTAATCCGGCCTATGACATAATATGGCACCGGAGGTTCCGATCCCGGAGCCATCGTGAAGAGCAATTCGTAATCTTCGCCGCCGGTCAGGGCCAGTTCAAGTGCGTCCCAGCCGTGTCGGGCACAGACCAGACGCATCTCTTCGGAAAGGGGGATATCCTTCGTGGAGATCTCAGCACCGGCCTTCGAGGCCTTCAGAATATGGCGAAGGTCGGAGGCGATGCCGTCCGAGATGTCCATCATTGCGTGGACGCCCTCCGTGGCGGCGAGCGCCTGGCCTTCCCGCACGCGGGGAACAGGCCGGTAGTGCCTCTCCACCAGCGCACCGGCGGCAGCATCGCGCTCTACGCCCTTGAGAATGACCTGCAGGCCGCCTCCGGAATCGCCCAGCGGGCCGGTCACGCAGACAAGGTCGCCGGGAACCGCGGAACTCCTCAGGCGCGAGCAACCGCGCCGACATTCGCCCAGCACCGTCACGTTGATGCAGATACCCGATGGAGATGTCGTCGTATCACCGCCCAACAGCGGAGCGCCGCAATAATCGGAGCACTCCCTGTAGCCCGCCACGAAGGCATCCATCCACTCGCTGTCCAGGCCGCGGGGCAGTCCCAACGACAGAAACGATCCGGTCGGTCTCCCTCCCATGGCGGCAATGTCGCTGAAATTGACGGCTGCACTCTTCCAGCCCAACCGATGGGCCGGGATATCCTCTCGCAGGAAATGGGTCCCCTCCACCAGCATATCGGTGGTTACCAAGGTCTCCATACCTTCCCGCTGAGGCAGGATGGCGCAGTCGTCCCCAATGCCCAGCACCCCTTCGGGAGCAGGGCCCATCGCATCCCGGATGCGCTCGATCAGTCCGAACTCTCCGAGTTCCTTTATATCCATTCCTTGAGGGATTTCATATACGAATAATCCTTCCCGTCACCGCAATAGCCATAATCCCAGAAGGCATATTCGAACAATGCGGCCTCCAGGTAAGCGCGCGACATCTTTGCGCGCGTCTCTTCATCCACTGCGGCAGCCCACTCGTCGGCCAGCGCCAGGACGGAGTTCACACCCTGGGTAAATTCTTCGTTACCGTATTCCAAAACCCACTCCTTGTAGGGATTTCCCTCCAGGGACGCGATGCTGAGGATGTAGAGCCCTACTTCGTTGTAAATCCACATGCACGGCAGCATCGCCGCCAGGGCCACCTCCTTGCAACCGCTGTCGAGAGCTGCCTGTGTGTGAGCGTTGTAAGTAGCTGTCACTACGGAAGGAGTCACCTCCGTATCGATGCCGAAGCGCGCGATGAGCATCTCGTGCATGGCCTTCTCCCCGTCAAGTCCAATCTGGGCGAAAAGGCGGAACATCTCCTGCTGCGCAGGATCGGTCATCATGTCCGCAAGCTGGAACATCTGGCGCCCATAGTTACCCAGATAGCGTTCATCCTGCGCAATATAACGGTCGAAACGGGAGGGGTCGAGGCTTCCGTCGGCCAGGTCTTTAATAAACGGAAGGGCTTTGATGCCTTCAAATATCTTGGCCGATTCAGCCCAGACGCTTTTTGTCCAATTCATTGTCTATTATTGTTTTAAGGTTTTTACTCGCTGTCATCGGATCCGGTGCGCTCACAATGGCGCTTACCACGGCCACACCGTCTGCCCCGCAGGCGATGGCCTCTCCGACGGTTTCTGCATTCATCCCGCCGATTCCGCAGATGGGATGCCGGGTAAGGGAGCAGGCACGCCGCAACCCTTCGTATCCGAACGGGGTCAGGGTGTCCGTCTTCGTGTTTGTGGCGAAAACGGGAGATACCGCCACGTAATCCACATCAAGGGCGTTGGCCTCCACTACTTCGTCCATCGTTTCCACAGAGAGTCCGATGATTTTGTCCGGTCCCAGCAGGCGGCGCGCGATTTCATAGGGCATATCGGACTGACCGATATGGACGCCGTCCGCATCGATGGCCAGGGCGACGTCCACACGGTCGTTGATCAGAAGGGGAACGCCGGTGCCCGCCAGGGCCGCTTTCAGTCGCTTTCCCAAGGCGATGAACGCCCGCGTATCAATCTCTTTCTCCCGCAACTGAACCAGGGTTACACCGCCCTGGACCGCCTGCAGGACCACCTCTTCCAGGTCACGCCCTAGGGAGAGCCCCCGGTCCGTAACCAGATACAAAGCCAAAGACTCCCTTTTCATATCTTGATAGCTTTGGCGTAATCAGCCGGATCATAAGTGCTTAGCTCGTCGATGAAATGCATCTCCATCGATCCGGTACCGGCGGCACGCGCAGCAGCGCGTTCTCCTGCAATGCCCATCACGGCCATTGCATTCCGTGCGGCCAGCAAACGATCCTCGCCGACGGCGATGAAGGCACCCGTTACGACCGACGCCGTGCATCCCATTGCCGTAATGCGGGCCATGAGCGGATGTCCGTTCCCAATCTTTTCGACTCGAACGCCGTCTGTGATGTAATCGACGGGACCGCTGACGGAGACGATGGCACCGCTCGCCAGAGCCAGCGCCTTGGCACTCTCCACGGCATCGGAGCTCAGTGCCGAAGTGTCGACTCCGCGCGATTTGATCTGCTGCCCCGCGAGACACATGATCTCGGAGGCATTACCGCGAATCACCGTAGGATGGCTGTCTCGGATCAAAGTGAGAGAGGTTTCCGTGCGGATACGGCTGGCTCCCGCACCCACCGGGTCAAGCACCCAGGGCCTGCCCAGGCGATCGGCCGTGGCGGCCGCAATCTTCATTCCCTCAATCTCGTGCCGGTCAAGGCATCCGATATTCACGACCAGGGCCGAGGAGATGCTCACGATCTCTTCCATCTCTTCCGGACAGAATGACATCAGTGGCGAAGCGCCGATGGCCAGCAGCGCATTCGCGTTGATGCCCATGGCAACGTAATTAGTAATGCAGTGAACAAGTGGAGATTTTTCGCGTACCAACGCGCAATCTCTGATAAAAGAATCAGATGATGTAGTCATAATTCCCTACGCTGTAATTAAACAAATCAGGTTCTAAGGGTATAATCTCAGCCACCCGGAGGCAGCACCCCGTATTTCAATCGCAAAGATAGTGTTTTTTATTGTATATTTGTCTCGCGCAAAAGCGACCACCAATGAAACGTTTCCTGCTGCTTATCCTCTTCCTGACGCTTCCCTGCGCGCTCCTGCCCGGATGCGCGGGTGGTACGCGTCAAAAGGTGGAGAAGAAGAACATTCAGGCGCAGAAACCGGCCTCGGCCGTAAAGGTGATTCGTTGGAAATACCAGCTGTCAGGAGAATACAAGCACGATATCGGTGCCTATACGCAGGGGCTGTTCTTCTACGAAGGCAAACTCTACGAGAGCGCCGGCCAGTATGGTGAATCGTCGCTTCGCATTGTGGAGCTCGAGACAGGCAAGGTCCTGAAACGCAAAAACTTCGATCGCAAATACTTCCTAGAAGGAGCCTGTGTGCTTGACGGCCTGCTCTATGTGCTGACCTGGAAAGAGGGTATCTGCTTTGTCTGCGATCCCGCCACACTCGAACAAAAGGCCCAGCTCCGCTACCGCGGGGAAGGATGGGGCCTCACCACCGATGGTAAAAGCCTGATCATGAGCGACGGCTCGGACCGCATCCGCTACCGCGACCCGAATACCTTTGCCGTGGAACGTGAACTTTCCGTGCGCTACAACGGCCAGCCGCTCGAATGGCTCAACGAACTGGAATACTTTGGAGGGCACATCTGGGCCAATGTCTATGGACTGGAACTGCTGGTCTGTATCGATCCGGAAACCGGAAACGTACTGGAGGATATCGACTGCCGCGGAATTCTCCCCTCCAACCTCAAGAAGCCTACGACGGATGTCTTCAACGGCATCGCCTACAACCCTGCTGACGGCGGGCTCTACGTCACGGGCAAGTACTGGCCCAAACTCTTCCGCATCCGGAAAGCCAAATAGTTTGTATCTTTGCCGCCAGAAGGTGGGACAAGTCCGTCGCCGCAGTTTTTGACTGTGGAGGAAAGTCCGGGCAGCGCAGAGCACCTCCCTGTGGAAAGCACAGACAGGCGTAAGTTTGTGAGGGGCGTAACAGAAAACAACCGCCCGCGGGTTCTCCCGCAGGTAAGGGTGAAAACGTGAGGCAAGAGCTCACGGCCGGTGACGGCGACATTACCGGCGTACGCTTCGGAGGGCTGCAAGGCCAAATATACCGGCAGATGAGGGCTGCTCGTCCGATGCCGGGGGGTAGGCTGCGATAGATAAATGACGGGCGCCGCGCGACAAGGTTGCAACTTAAAATGCGGTCCGCGGAGACAGAACTCGGCTTATCGTCCCACCTTTTTTTTCTAAGTATAAACTTTTTACTATCTTTGCAGTCCCTTTTGGGAAGCAAGCCACTTTAGCTCAGTTGGTAGAGCAGCGCATTCGTAATGCGCAGGTCGTCAGTTCGAGCCTGATGAGTGGCTCAAAAAAAAGAGATGCACGGCTGTGCATCTCTTTTTTTTGTAACCTATTCGATAATTGAGAGTTTCTCGCGGGCTTCGGAGGCTTTCATCAGGTTGAAGTGCCACCATTCCGAGGAGATGGGCAGAAGGCCCTGGTCGGTCATGACCTTTCGGAGGAGCAGACGGTTCTCCAACTCGCGCTGAGTGATGCGACCCGTGGCGAGCAGTTCCTCCTCGTGGTCGGGACGAGCCTCGTCGCCAAAGAAATCATAGTTCGAACCCATCGGGAAGGGAACCCCGGCGCAATCAATCAGACTTACGTCAACAGCGGCTCCGAAATTGTGAAGGCCGTTGCCCTTGTAAGGATTGGCCACGAACATCTCCCACGGCGTGCCGACCACCACATCCCACATCTCTTTCTGAACGCTGATGGGCCGCGCGGCGTCATAGATGATCAGGTTGGCCGTGGAGTTGAGTTCTTTCAATTCCTTGGCGGCAGCGGCAAGCTTCTGTGCCAGTTCAGGACGCATGAAGGCTTTGGTGAAACCATGATAGAGCTGACGTCCCATGAAATTGTAGGGACCGGTATAAATCAACTGCACGGCAATCGTCGAATCGACATCGTGGATATCCACCAGACCGGCTGCACGCATGGCTGCCTCCTTGGGGGTATCGGGGCCCAGATTGGTCTCGAAGTAAGATAGATAGCTCTTATAGTCGGCATTGGCCGAATTCTGCTTGCAGGCCGCCAGGGAGACAAGCAGCGAGGCGAGCGCAAGAAGGCGCCCCGCAACCGTGAAACAAGACTTCCTCATACGATTATCCTATTGAATTTCAAACAGATTCAGGAAACCGGTCATCATAAAGACGCTACGGATGGCGGGGGTGATATTGCGAACAATCACCGTGCCGCCCTTCTCTGCAGCAGCTTTGCGGAGGGTGAGGAAAATACGAAGTCCCGAGCTGGAGATATATTCGAGCTCCGTGCAGTCCAGGATGATGGTTCCGCCGGCAGCCCCTACCAGCGTTTCCACATCGTTCGCGATATCCTGCGAAGCAGGCGTATCAAGCCGGCCGCGCAGCTGGGCCGTCACTTCGTTTTCTTGTTTGGTAATAATTACTTCCATGGGTTTATATTTTTTTGATCATTGTCAGAATATTCTTGTCGTCGCGACGCTCATAGGAAACCTCGTCCATGATGGTCCGGACCAGATGGATGCCGAGTCCGCCAATGGGACGCTCTTCAACCCCTGCATTGAGATTGACATCGGGAGCGGCCGTGGGATCGAAGGGTTTTCCACTATCTATAATCTTGAAAATCAGGGAATCGGGCTCAATCGTGGCCTCAACTTCCACACTGGCCCGCGTCCCTTCCGGATAGGCATAGAGCATCACGTTGACCACCGCCTCTTCGAGCGCCAGATTCAGGCTCGTCGTCACTTCGAGCGATACCTGTTTCTCTTCTGCCACCGATTCTACGAACTCAGCCAGCGAAGGGACTTCCTTGATATCATTGTGCAGGACAATCCGGCGGACATCGCTGGACTGGTCAGGGTGACCCAGATAGTGGATGAAGAGCAGGGTGAGGTCGTCGCTCTGCGGTGCATCGCCCACATATTCGGTAACGGCTTTCCGGATGCTGTCCAGATGCGCGTCGGCACTCTTGCGACCGTGAAGGACGACTTCCACACGCTCCTCGCCGAACTGCTCGTGCGCAATGTTTTCAGCCTCGGTGAGGCCATCCGTGTAGAGGAACAGCGCGTCGTCATAACAGAGTGCGATCTCCTGGTCGCGGAAATCCATTCCGCCCACGATGCCGAGCGGAAGATTCGGTTCCACCGGCAGGGGCTGGATGGTATCGGTCAAGGTCAGTGGCGCATTGTGACCGGCATTGCAAGAGCGCAGATGGCCCGTCTTCAAATCCAGCACGCCACAGAAGAAGGTGACGAACATATTGTTTTCGTTCATGTCAGCCATGCTGTTGTTCATGGCCGTAAGAATCCGCTTTGGAGACTCCTCGTGGGCGGAAACGGTGCGGAACATGGTTCGGGTAACGGCCATCACAAGCGAGGCGGGGATGCCCTTGCCGCTCACATCACCGACACAGAAAAAAAGCTTTTCGTCACGAATATAGAAGTCGTATAAATCGCCGCCCACCTCCTTGGCAGGGACGATGGTAGCGGACATATCCAGGTCATACCGCTCTTTAGACTCCGGGAAAATCTTGGGAATCATGGACATTTGGATGGCACTGGCAATCTGCAGTTCGCGGGCCATCCGGTCCTTTCGCTCATTGAGTTCCCGGTAACGGACCTGGCTCTTAAACAAGGACCCGAGAATGAGGATCAGCATCCCGATACCAATAATTTGAAGTACGAAGACGATGGTACCGATCTTCCGGATACTGCCGAAAATCTCATTTTCAGGAATGACGATCGACATGGACCAACCGGTTCGCTCGACAGGCGAAAAATAGACAGAGCTCCTTTTCCCGCCATAACTCACCGTCATATTGCCCGCATTGCCCGAGAGCATCGCACGGCTCAATTCTCCGAAGGTCGCCGTATCTTCCATTTGCGATACTACATCCTGCACCGATGCCTGCATCACCAAGGAGGTATCGGGGCAAACCATGAAGCTTCCGTTGCGGCTGATCATCATGCTGTAGGCAGATGGATAAACCTTGACACTGCCCACGAGATCCGTCAGCCAGTTCAGGGAAATATCGGCCGTCAGGACGGCGGCCGTCCGGTTAAACCGGTCCTTGATAGGAAGGGAATAGGTAGTCATCAAGACTTCACCGCCACCGACATCGATATAGGGTTCGGACCAATAGCCCGCATCCAGCTCGATAGGTTTCGTGAACCATTCCTGAGAAGGATAATCGTATTCCTCGGTGGCAAGGGACCGGAAAACCAAGCCTTCCTCCCCTTCATATACATAGGGGGAAAAGAGTTTTCTCGAGCGGAGATATCCGGGGACGAGCGCCACGGTGGAGCCCATCACCACGGGATTGTCTTCTACAATGCGCTGCGCCACACGGTAAAGGCTGTCCGGAACATTCAGCGCCCACTGGGCAATCCAGACACTGTTGCGGACGGAAGCCTCCGTCTGATTGACAATATCCATGATCCGGTTGCGAGTGGCCTCCATCTGGCTTTCCGCACGCATCGAGGCCTCTTCCCGGATTCCTTTCTGGGAGAAATAGAGCTGGACCAACGCCGTGGCCTCCAGGGTAATGGCCGCCACGATCACCAGCAACAGGCCCATTCGCGCGGAGTGGCGGATCTGCTTTTTATCTGATGTGGAAATGACAGAACGTTTCATAGGATGGAAGCGAGTGCATCACGGAAAACCTGCATCGGCTGGTTCATATCGCGCTCAATGATCAAAGTTTTGAGTCCGGCATACGGGCGAATCTCCGATTCGATATCCGCCAGAGGGCGGTCAGCCCCGAAGTAGGCCGGCGCAAATTGACGCCAGAACTCACGGGCGAGGACGCCGGACATATGGAAGGTCTCCTGAATGAAGGGCTCCGGGCTCAAGGTGCAGCAAAGGTAAACCATGGCCACATCAAAGAGGTGGTTGCCATAGCAGAAATCCCCCAGATCAATGAAGTACCGCTTGTCCCCCACGAAAATCACATTGCTGTACTGAAGATCGCCGTGAATGGCCGTATCTTCATCCGGGGTATCCGCGATAAAGCGGGCGATCCGGTCTTTCTGCGCCTTGGTGAAGAAGGGATTCTCCGCGAGGAGGCGGTAATAACGATCCTTCACGTTCTCAAAGAGTTTTGTATCTACTTGCGTCGCATGAAGCTTGAGGCACATATCGGCGAACTCCTGGGCAAACTGATGAACCTTTTCCGGTTCGTCCGCCGTTGCGCGGGAGTAGGATTTCTTGCCCACGATCCGGTGGAAACGGATGCCGTAACGGCCATCTTCGGTAACCACATATTCGCCGGGTTCCGGGGTGGGAATACCGGACTCATAGACTTTGCGAGCCAGCAGCATCTCATCCAGCGGCTGCTGGATCTTGCCCGGGAAATAAAGTTTCAGCATCACCGACGGATCGGTCTTGTGGTCATAGCTCTCTCCGTTGGCGCCGCCGCCGGAAAGGACATAATCGTCGAGGTTTATCCTGATAGGGTCCATTTATTTGGAAAACACTTGATTGATAAGTTGTTCGAATTCTTGAAAAGCAAAGGTACCGGAGAGTTCCCGCAGGGCGTCGGCCAAGCCGCGATAATGCCATTCGTGCTCCGCCGGATCGCTTACGTGGAAGAGGCTCCAGAAGGAATCGCCCTTCTGCGCATAGTCCCGCGCAATGGCGCGCATGTTGGAAAGCTTGTCACCCAGAGCCACCATCTTGGCATCGCGGGAGGCGCGGGAGAGACGGTCAATCGCCGCCTGCTTGCGGGCATGCCAGCTCTCCTCTTCGGATACACCGGCCTCAAAAGTGTCGCTCTCGTCGGCCACCAGGTGTGCGATGCGGTCTCCAAAGGCTTCGCGAAGCTGCTCCACCGTTACGTCGGTGTCCTCTACCGTATCGTGCAGCGCCGCAGCGGCCAGCAACTCCTGGTCCGGGGTCATCGTGGAAACGATAGCCACCGCCTCCATGGGATGAACGATGTACGGAAAACCTTTGCCACGACGCTCCGTACCGGCATGCGCATGGACTGCAAAAAGAATGGCACGGTCCAACAGTTCTGTATCGAGAGGTTTGTTAGCCATCGGTTATTGGTTCATAAAGGGTAAGTCTTTCGTCTGTTCCACCAGGAATTCAGCCATGCCCTCATTGCCCTCGTTGGGGCCGTTCAGAGTATCCAGCATAAACCGGAGACCGGCACGGCCGCCACCGTTTTTGAGAATATAGGCCGTGCAGAGGTTCTGCGGAGCAACCGCGGACGAAAGAATATCGATATCGGTGAGACCGATCTGGAAGCAAGCAATCTGATAGGCCGCCTCCGAATAGTCCTTGATGAGGTTGGATACTTCTCCCAGGGTCTTGAAACCCAGCTCTTTGAGGAGCGGAAGAAAACGGGAGAGATCCACCTCTTGGATCTCCGCCTGGTTGAGCGAGGCTATCCTGCGGGTAAGCCGGGCAAAGGGGTGAATGGAGAGGTAACTGCGGAAGGAATCGCCATCCAGAGGCACCTCATCCAGATTACCGGAAGCCACAAGGCTCTGAACCTGACGGCGGTAGTCGGAGATCTCGCGGCGGATGCGGCTGAACTCGTCATCCACCAGTTCCAGCATGCCCGCCAGACGGCTGAGATTGCGAAGATAGACCTTGGGGATCTCCACGCCGCTCTTGTAGCCGGTATCGTGGTTCATGTTTGCCCAGGCGTGCTGCAACACGGTACGCATCTGCACTTCAAACCGTATCTTGTTGATTTCCGGGTGTTCCGGATCGTGATAGGCCGACTCGGGAATGCGGCAGATATAGTGAAGGGAGAGGTAGCCGAAGCTGTCTATCTCATGCGCCTTGCGCTTGTCCACGGAATTCTCCCAATCTATCTCAAAAAGGCGCTCCAGCACCGATGCGACCTTGTCCACGTCATCTATATAGAAGGTAATGACACGCAGACCGATCAGATCGGTCAGATCAAAGATCTCCCGATACTTCCCGCCCTTGCGCAGGATCTTTCCGGTCAGGGATTCTTCCGTCTTTACGCGGTGCTCAACGGCGGCAACGATAATACCAGCATCGGCAAAAAAGTCCTTGAGTTTCTGGGGGATGATTTCGCCCATCTTTGCATAGACGGGCAGCAGCGAATGATACTGGTCCAGAATCGACTGTGTCAGCGGATCGAGAATCTGTTTGGTGGACATATCCGTTATAATAAATCGCGTAAAGTTAACGAATTATCGCTCTCAAAGTTCATGCGCCCCCGAAGAAATCACCACCGGGTATACCTTGGGAGCATGGCCGAATGCTGCGGTGAAGCAATTGTGTGCCGCCAGAAGAAAGGCATCATAGCGTTCTTCAGGCACCAGATTGATGGTACAGCCGCCAAAACCGCCTCCCATGACGCGACTTCCCGTAACGCCTTGCTTATCAGCCAGTGTGACCAGAAAATCCAGCTCCGGGCAACTCACTTCATACAACTTGCTCAATCCCCAGTGCGTCTGGTACATCCGCTCACCTACCGTGACATAATCTCCCCGTTCCAGTGCAGCACAGACATCCAAGACGCGCTGTGCCTCGCCAATGACATATTCCGCACGCATGGCATCTTCTTGAGAAAGCTCTGCGCGAACCTCTTCCAGCCATTCGAGGCGGGCATCGCTCAAGAACTCCACTTCCGGATGGCGCTTTCGGATAACGGCGGCCGCCTGCTCACAGGAGGCGCGCCTACGATTGTAGGCCGACGAGGCCAGTTCGTGCTTGACACAGGTATCGAGCAGTACCAGGCGATAGCCCTTGGGGTCAAAGGGGAAGTATTGGTATTCCAGCGTCTTGCAATTGAGACGAATCAGCTGTCCCTCCTTTCCGAAACAGGAGGCAAACTGATCCATGATCCCACACATCACCCCGCAATAGTTGTGCTCGGTAGCCTGCCCGATACGGGCCAGCTCAAAAAGGTCAAAACCATTGTCATTCAATTCGTTGAGCGCGAAAGTGAAGACGCTTTCAAGGGCGGCTGAAGAGGAGAGCCCCGCACCGAGCGGAACATCTCCGGCAAACACGGCGTCAAATCCATCTACATGACCTCCCCTTTTGAGCATCTCTCGGCAGACACCAAATACATAGCGCGCCCATTGGCGCTCCGGAAGATCCGATTCGGATAAACCGAATTCCGCCCTTTCATCGTAATCCAACGAGTAGAGACGAACCGTTTGCGTATGGTTGGGGCGGATGGCGGCCACGATGGCTTTGTTGATGGCACCCGGCAATACGTAACCGCCATTATAGTCGGTGTGCTCGCCGATCAGATTGATTCTGCCTGCTGAAGACCAGCATCTTGCAGTTCCGCCGAAGCGGCTGGAAAACTCAGAGAGGATACGCTCTTTCATAGATTTCTAGTAACGTACAAATATACGAAAAAACGCGTCTATCCGTTTCCTTACGGATACTTACGTTTAGATTACGCCTAGTGACGAAGGATTGTGCAGCTTGCGCCCCGAACCAAAACCCGATGCACCATGAAAACATACAATCTGATCCTTTCCGCCGTGCTCCTCTGTACAACCTTCTCCGGATGCGAATCCGACAGGCAGCAGGGCACACTCATCCTTACGTTTGCCGAGCCGCTCAGCGCAGAACCCGCAACCCGAGCCACAGCGGCCTGTGACACCAATGCTTTCCTTCTTACTCTAACCGGGCCTTCCGGAGACACACTATATTGCGGCACCTATGGCCAAAAGCCCACCGCCTTTACCGTTCGAAACGGAACCTACGAAATTGAAGTCGTATCCAGATCCTTCTCCGCCCCGGCATTTGACGCGCCGCAGTACGGAGACCGGCAGGTAGCCATCGTTGCCAACGGCCAGAATGTGCAGATCGGGCTGTTCTGTAAGCTGATCAATGCCGGCATCCGGTTTACCTTCGCCGATTCGTTCCGCACGCAGTATGGCTACGGGCACCTGCTTCTGCGAGGCGCTTCAGGTGAACTTCCCTATCGTCTGCAGGAGACGCGCACGGCCTGGTTCCCGCCCGGCAACGTCAATGTGAATTATGTGGAAGGGGCCGAGGAGCTGGCGTTGTTCAACCGGGTCCTCAAAGCCGGTGAGATTCACGATCTTACGCTCAATGCCTCCAGCGACAAAGCGTCGGCCGGACTCTCCATTCAGGTAGACACGACCGCCAACGTACTCAGTGAGAACATCGTTATCGGTCCCGGTTATGCAGGAAGCGACGGCAAGACGATGGAGACTGCCTGGGATGTCGCTACCGCTATAGCTCATCCCGGTGATACCGCCTGGGTCTGGGGATACATCGTGGGCGGAGATCTCTCCACCAGCTCCATCAAGTTCGATCCGCCCTTCGAAAAGAGCTCGAACCTGGCCATCGCCGCCTTCGCTTCGGAGCGGGAACGAGCCAATTGCTTCTCCGTGGAGCTGTCCAAAACGGCGATTCGCAATTCGCTCAACCTCGTAGATCATCCGGAAAATCTGGGAAAGAAGGTCTATCTCTACGGAGTCGTTTCCACCTACTTTTCTCTCCCAGGCCTGAAATCCGTTACAGCCAGTTTTATATAACAAACGGCCGGCAGAGACTGCCAGCCGTTTGAAGTGATCCGTTTGGGGCTCGAACCCAAGACCCCAGCATTAAAAGTGCTGTGCTCTACCGACTGAGCTAACGAATCTTTTGGGGATGCAAAGGTATAGATTAAAGTGGAATAATCCAATATTTTTTTCAGTACGCAAAAGTGCTAAATTTGCGGTATGATGGAAAAAGAGGAAAAAGAAATTCTGGAAGGGTTGAATCCGGCGCAAGAAGCCGCGGTCCGCAACACCGAGGGGCCGACGCTGATTATTGCCGGAGCCGGCAGCGGCAAAACCCGCGTGCTGACCTGCCGCATAGCCTGGTTGCTGGCCCATGGGGTCAAACCATGGGAGATATTGGCGCTCACCTTTACCAATAAGGCTGCAGGTGAGATGAAGAGCCGCATTGCTGAACTGGTTGGGGAACAGCGTGCTCAACGCATCTGGATGGGGACTTTTCATTCCATTTTTGTTCGTTTTTTACGCCACTATGCTGACAAGTTAGGTTATCCTTCCGCTTTCACCATTTACGATCAGAGTGATTCCCGTAACGTCATCAAACAATGCATAAAAGAGCTACAACTTGACGACAAGACATACAAGCCTGCCGGGGTACAGAACCGTATATCTCTTGCAAAAAACAATCTCTACACAGCTGCGGCCTACCGCAGAAGTGATCAAATGCTTGCCGAAGATCGTGCTTCAAAGCGCGGTAACCTTTGCAATATTTTTTCAAAGTATGAGGAAAAATGCAAGGCCTCCGGTGCTATGGACTTCGACGACTTGCTTCTCAACATGAACATTCTTCTACACAGTTTTCCGGAAGTATGCGCAGAAATTGCTAATCGGTTCAAGTATATTCTTGTTGATGAGTATCAGGATACTAACTACGCACAATATTTGATAATTAGACGTTTAGCAGCGAATCATCACAACCTCAGCGTGGTTGGAGACGACTCTCAGAGTATCTACAGTTTCCGAGGTGCACGCATTGAAAACATTCTCAAATTTCAGGAAGACTATCACGATGCTAAACTCTTTCGTCTTGAGCAGAATTATCGGTCCACACAGACAATTGTAAACGCCGCAAACAGTCTGATAGCTCATAACAAGAATCGCATCCCCAAGGAATGTTTCTCACAAGCTGCAAGCGGCGAAAAGATTCATCTTATCAAGGCATTCACAGAGCAGGAAGAAGCCTATCTGGTAGCTTCTTCAATCATAGACCGTATCCACTCCGACAAAGTACCTTATAGCAGTTTTGCTATTCTTTACCGTACGAATGCTCAGTCGAGAGCATTTGAAGAGAATTTTCGTCGCAAAAACTTACCATACCGTATCTACGGCAGCCGATCTTTCTTTGATCGAATGGAGGTTAAAGACTTGCTCGCCTATTTTAGATTGACTGTGAATCCCAAAGATGATGAGGCATTCCGGCGAGTGGTCAATAATCCGCCCCGTGGTATCGGGGCAACCTCCCTGGAAAAACTAGCCTCCCTTGCTTCCAAAAAGAGTTGTTCGCTCTTTGAAGCGGCTTCCACTTCAGCAGAAGAATTGGCTTCTATAGGACTCAAGGATTCCGCGGGAAACAGATTTCATGCATTCACTGATTTGCTTACCCCATTCATTGCATCCGCTGCCACAGAAGATGCTTTCTCGCTCGCATCAAAAATTGAGCATGCAATGGGCTACATTCGATTCATCCGTGAAGATGACAAGATGACGAGAGGAGAAATTGAGGAACGTCTTAAGAACATCGAAGAGCTATTTAACAGCATTCAGGAGTTTGTGGAAGAATGGTCGGAAAAGCATCGCGAACTCGCTGATGAAGACGAGGGTACAAGTCACGAAATCATTACATTGAGCCAGTATTTGGAGAATATTTCATTGATGTCCGAGGTAGAAAAAGACGATGCTGTGGAGGGCGAAGATACGGGCAACAAAATAACTCTCATGACTATCCACTCTTCAAAAGGATTGGAATTTCCCTATGTATATGTGGTCGGCATGGAAGATGGTCTATTTCCTAATACCACAAACTGCACAATTGCCGAGATTGAAGAAGAACGACGGCTATTCTATGTGGCCATCACGCGAGCCCAGAAGGTTGCAACTCTATCTTTTGCTCGTAGTCGTTTGCAGTGGGGACAGACCCAAGTTCATGAAAAAAGCCCGTTCCTCAAAGAGATAGATAGCAAATGGCTAGACGGATCTTTAGGCGATGAAGAATCGCCTCTTGATTGGGGCGACAAATCGCCTTTCGGGAGCTGGGGCAGCAGTCAACCGCGCTATGCTTCGCAGAATTCCTGGCAGCGGTCCTATCCGCAAGCCCGACCTCAGCCGCAAAGACCGGCCACGCCCCAACCTACGGTACACGCTGCTTTCTCCCGCCCTACCCGGACGCCGTCGGCCAACTTCCAGGCGGATGCCATCGCGGATCTGCGCCCCGGACAGCGGGTTGAACACGACCGGTTCGGATTCGGCGAGATTCTCCGGTTTGAAGACAACGGACCTCAGATGAAGGCCATTGTCCGTTTCGACGACAGCGGCGAGAAGACACTGCTGTTGAAGTTTGCTAAATTGCGTATTGTACACTCATGAAAATAGTATTCCTTGATGCGGCAACCCTTGGAGAGACCTCCCTGGCGCCGATTGCACAACTGGGCGAACTGATCACCTGGCCCACCTCTACCCCTACAGAGGCGATTTCTCGTGTCAGTGACGCTGAAATCCTGATTGTCAACAAAGTAAAGGTGACGGAGGCGCTGTTGGACGCTGCGCCAAAATTGCGCTTGATCTGCGAAGCGGCAACCGGCGTCAACAACATCGACGTAGCGGCTGCCGAGCGTCGCGGAATTCCGGTCCGCAACGTGGCGGGTTACTCCACCGAATCGGTGGTTCAGGTCACCTACACCCTGCTGCTCAGCCTGATCTGCAAGCCTGAACGCTACGATGCAGAGGTCAAAGACCTGACTTACAGCCGCAGCGGTCTCTTTACCGACGTCCGCACGCCGTTTGCCGAACTCGATGGCAAGACCATGGGAATCGTGGGAATGGGAACCATCGGCAGCCGCGTGGCCGCCGTAGCCACCGCCTTTGGAATGCGCGTCATTTACTATTCCACCTCCGGCACATCGCACTGTCAGACCTACCCCAGCGTGCCGCTGGAAACACTGCTCAGGGAATCGGATGTCATCAGCATCCACGCACCGCTCAATGAACGCACGAACGGATTGATACGCGCAGCAGAACTTCGCCGGATGAAGCCGACGGCCGTCATCATCAAGATCGGCCGCGGCGGCATCGTAGCAGAGGCCGACCTGGCAGAGGCCATCAGTGAAGGGATCATCGCCGGCGCAGGACTGGACGTCTATACCACCGAGCCTCTGCCGGAAGATCATCCGCTGCTGCACACGAAGCACCCCGAACGGCTCCGGTTCACGCCGCATATTGGCTGGACCAGCGCCGAAGCCCTCGTCCGGCTGGTGGACGGCATTGCCGCCAACATTCGTAAACCCTTTTAATCCAAAGCCATGTCTGAATTCATCCAAGGCAAGACGGTAATTATCAATCAGCCCTCTTACGCTCTCTATACCATCTTTTCCGATCCGAGTCGCATCGCCAGCGTACTGCCGGAGCAATATCGGGATAAGGTCACCTTCGGCGAAGACACGGTGCTGGTGCATGTCCAGGGATTTGAACTGGGCGTCAAAGTCCACAGCCGTACCCCATTTTCGAAGGTGGAATTTGAGCATTACGGGCAGAGTCCGTTCCCGTTCTTCATCGCCATTTTCATGGAACCCGCTTCCGACAGCACGACCTATTTCCACATCGAACTCACCGCGGAACTCAACATGATGATGCGGATGATGCTCGGCAAGCGGCTGCAGGAGGGAGTTGACAAAATTACCGATGCCATAGCAGCGGCAGCGGCCGGCAAAGTGCCCGACAACATGCCGCAGGGCTGGCAGGATATGGTCAAATAGCGCCGATGCTTCCAAAAGACTTCATATCTCTTCTGCAGGAGTCCTACTCCGCCGATGCGGTGCGCCGACTGTGCGCCGCGCTGGCGGAAACGCCCCCTGTGTCGGTCAGACGCAACCCCGTCAAAATCAGTGCGGAAGCCCTAGCCGCGCACTTTGGAAAGAATGCGGACGGAGCCGTAGCATGGGCTCCGGAAGGGTTGTACCTCAGGCAGCGTCCCTCTTTCACACTGGATTCGCTCTTTCACACCGGAGCCTACTATGTGCAGGAGGCTGCATCGATGGCCGTTGGCGAACTGCTGCTGAAGGCTTTTCCCGATGCACAAGCGGCGAATCTGCGCGTGCTGGACCTTTGCGCGGCGCCGGGAGGCAAAAGCACCCACCTGATTTCGCTGCTGGGGCCGGATGCCCTGCTGGTGAGCAATGAGGTGATGCGGCAGCGGGCCTCCGTACTGGCTGACAACCTGACCCTCTGGGGTCAATCCAATGTCGTGGTAACCAGCAACGATCCCGCCGATTTTGGCCGACTGGAGAAATACTTTGACTTGCTGCTGGTGGATGCCCCCTGTTCGGGCGAGGGAATGTTCCGCAAGGATGAAACGGCGATTGCCGAATGGTCGACCGATGCGGTGCAGCTTTGTGCCGCCCGCCAGCGGCGGATCCTCGCCGACAGTTGGCCCTCCCTCCGTGAAGGCGGATTTCTCATCTACTCCACCTGTACCTTCAATCACTACGAAGATGAGGACAATACCGCATGGATCTGCAACGAACTGGGCGGTGAATGCCTCTCACAGAGACACTTCCTGCCAGGGACGGATCGGGGCGAAGGCTTCTACTGCGCACTGATCCGCAAGAATGGGAATGCGCCACGCAAGCCGCTGCGTACAACCCGCAGCAAAGCCACGGCCGATGCTGCCGCACAAGAGGCCGCGCATCTGTTGCAACCCGGATGCACACTCCGTGAACAGGTGACGCGCGACGGGGCTCGACTGCTCAAGGCCTTCCCCGAAGCGCTGGCCGCTGAGATGGAGGCTCTCACACAGGGACTGACCGTACTGCGCTCCGGGACAGCCGTGGCTACGGTTAAGGGACGCGATCTGGTTCCCGAAGCGGATCTGGCTTACGCAACGCTCTTCAACCGGGAAGCATACCCGCAGGTAGAACTGGAGAGCGAAGTTGCCCTCCGTTACCTGGCTCACGAAACGATTCACCTCAACGCACAGCCCAAAGGCTATCTGACCCTCTGTTTCAAAGGTCTGCCGTTGGGGTTCGTCAAGAATCTCGGGAACCGCTACAACACGCTCCACCCGCTCTCCAGACGCATCCGAATGGACATTTAAGGAAAAAAGTGTTATCTTTGCCCGTCAATCAGGCGTATCGATGCATACTGTCTATTTCGAAAACCGTTGTATCACCATCTGCCGAAAGGAAGATCTTCCCTCCGGCATCCGGAAAGAACAAATCATTGCATACAACGGCATTGATTCCATCCGCCCGCTTCCCGAACAATTTGCCGCCGACACGGCATTGCCAGATCTCTTTCTGACCACCAGGGACGAGGCGGCCTGCTTTGCCGATTTCTGTTCGCTCTTCACCGAGATCCTGGCGGGCGGCGGACTGGTATCCAATGACCGGAACGAGTTCCTGATGATCTTCCGACGGGGGCTGTGGGATCTACCCAAAGGCAAGTGTGAGAAGGGAGAAAGCATCGAAGACTGCGCCGTACGGGAGGTGCTGGAAGAGACGGGCCTTACGGCCGTAGAACGCGGTTCACTGATCTGCGTCACACATCATACCTACCACCTGAACGGGGACTTCTGCCTGAAACACACCTATTGGTACAGCATGCAGAACCAGGGCGGCAACCAGCTCAAGCCGCAGGTTGAAGAGGAGATCAACAAGGCAGAATGGATGCCCTGGAACGCAGTCCTGGACCACGCTCCCCTCTGCTATAATTCTGTGAAAGAGGTTATTTCCCGCGCAGGTCGGTAACAATCACATCCTCACCCAGTGCATTGACATCCAGCTGGAAGGAGGCTTCCGGCCAAGGGGTCTCCATCGTTTCTACCTGAACAATCTGATAGACGATGGAGGATCCATCCCGCAGGGTGAGCGTGAAGGTTTCGTGCGCGGCATCACTCGACAATTGGCTACCGCCAAAGAGGGCGTCCACATCGCCACCGAAGATCATCACCTCGCCTGTATCGGTATCGTAGTGCCAGATGGAGGTGCCGTCGCCAACAATCTTCAGTGCGCCGCGGGTTACGCGGAAACGGGGATACTGCAAATCCAGGGTACCCGTTTCAACGCCGATGGATTTACCCTCTGCAGAATAGATTGTCTCCGTAAAGAGAATCCGGGAAGAGGGCAGACTCTGTGCGAGTTCGCGAACCTGTACGGGTTTCAGTGGCTGCGCGAATCCGTGCAGGGGTGCAACGAAGGCCGCCAGCGCAAGCATCAGCGGCAGGAGGCGGCGGTATGGTGCGATTCTGAACATGGTCTTAAACGATTGTCTGGTGGTCCAGTGATTCAAGTTTCCGGTCGAGCGTATCGAAATCCGAAATCAGGACGGCGCGTGCCTTGCTTCCTTCAAACGGTCCGACGATGCCCGCTGCTTCCAGTTGTTCAATAATCTTGCCAGCGCGTGGATAACCGATATCCAATTTGCGCTGCAGCAACGAAACCGAGCCCTGCTGGGTCTGTACGACAATCTTGGCCGCCTCTTCAAAAAGCTTGTCCCGACGGCGCAAATCCACATCGCCGCCACCGCCGTCACCCGTTTCATCCTCCGGCTCCGGCAGCGGGAAGGGCTGGGAATAACCGCGCTGATCCTGGATGAAGGTAGCCAGGTCTTTCACTTCGTCGGTCTCGATGAGGGCGCACTGGACACGGGTCAGGTCCATGTTCGGAGCAATGACCAGCATATCGCCGCGGCCAATCAGACGGTTGGCGCCTGGGGTATCGATGATGGTCTTGGAGTCCACGCTGGAGTTGACACGGAAAGCGATACGGGAGTTGAAGTTCGCCTTGATGTTACCGGTAATGATATCGGTGGTCGGACGCTGGGTGGCGAGCACGAGGTGGATACCCACGGCGCGGGCCTTCTGAGCCAGACGGGCAATGGGTTCATCAATCTCACGGCCGGCCGTCGTAATGAGGTCCGCAAACTCGTCGATTACCACCACAATATAAGGCATGAACTTGTGCCCGTTGTTCGGGTTCAGCTTGCGGTTCAGGAACTTGGCGTTGTAATCCTTGATTTGGCGGACATCGGCCTGACGCATCAGTTCATAGCGGTTTTCCATCTCCTCGCAGAGCGACTTGAGGGTCGTAATCACCTTCTTGGTGTCGGTGATGATGGCTTCGTCCTCCCCTTCCAGTTTGGCCAGATAGTGCTTCTCCAACTTGGAATAGAGGGAGAGTTCCACGCGCTTGGGGTCCACCATCACGAACTTGATCTCAGCCGGATGCTTGCAGAAGAGCAGCGATGCGATGATACAGTTCAGGCCTACGGATTTACCCATACCGGTCGCACCGGCCACCAGCAGGTGCGGCATCTTGGCCAGATCCAGGAAGAAGGGCTCGTTTGTCACGGTGATACCCAGTGCGAGCGGCAGCTCCATCTTGGCATCCTTGAACTGCGGGGAGTTCAGTACGCTCTTGAGCGGAACCACGCTGGCCCGCTCGTTCGGCACCTCGATACCCACGGCATCCGTCAGGGTTACGACACGCACCCCCTTGGTACCCAGTGAGATGGCAATATCTTCTTCCAGCGAACGAACCTGTGCTACCTTGATACCTTCCGCCAAGTGAATCTTATAGAGCGTCACGGTCGGACTCTTGGAGGCTGTAATGCCCGACACGCCGATCTTGTAGTTGGCCAGGGCATTGACAATCCGCTGCTTATTCTTTTCCAGCTCGGAGAGCGGCACTTCATACCACTTGTCGCGGTAGTCATGGAGCACGGCGAGCGACGGCATTTCATAGTTGGGCAAATCGAGGCGCGGATCAAAGAGATGCGCCTTTTCCTCCTCGGTCAGGTTGGCCAGGAAGTCATTGTCGGACTGTTCCACATCGAGCGGAACCTCCTCTGCAGTGGCGGCTGCCGGAGCCGGTTCGGGTTCCGGAGCCGTTTCAAAGACCGGTTCGAGCGTAGGATCCGGAGCCAGAATCTCAACCGGCGGTTCGGGGACCTCCGGCACGTCATAGAAGTCTTCCGGCACGTCATCCTGCGTGTCATGCACGGGCTTGACCTCCGGGTTCGGCTCATCGTCGAACTGTTCGAAATCCTCCTCAACCGCTGCTTCTTCCTCCTCCACAACCGGTTCCGGTTCGACCGGCTTCTCGGCGCGATGGGTCGTGAAGTAGATAAACTTGTCGAACCAAAGGGCGACCTTATTGCTCAGCAACATGGCCCAGGCCACGAGCAGCACGAAAATCACGCTGCCGCCACCCAGTTTGCCAATCAGGTTGCACAGCCACTGGTTGGCGTAGAAACCATACGATCCGCCGGGCGCGCCGCCGAGCAGGTTACTGTCAAAGAAACTGAAGATGTAGGCGAACAGGACGGAGAAGATGATGGCGCCCAGGAAACAGATGGCAAAGACCCGGACCAGATTCATCTTCTTGATACGGAGGAAAAAGGCTGAAAGTGCTCCCACGAAGAGCGGCAACGTAAAGGCACCGAATCCGAACAGCTTGGCCACCAGCAGGTTGGCCCACAGGAATCCCAGTTTGCCGCCAATATTGAATGCCCTCTGGCCGGGGCTGAAAAGTTCGGGGTTCGAGAGCAGGCTCTGGTCTTTGCTCCAGGTGAAGATATAGGAGATGAGGGTCGCCAGCGTATAGAGCGCAATCAGCGCCAGCAGGATACCCGTCAGCAGACGGACATTCCGCCAAAACGGCGAAGGGCCCTTGCGGGCCGAATGCTTTTTCTTCTTCGCGGGTTTCTCCGCCGGCTTCTTCTCTTTCTTGTCAGCCATCTTTATTTCTTTCTCTTGCGGTTACGGTTCTTCTTGTAGTTCTTGCCGCCATTCTGCTGGATCATGCCGGGCCGCGCAAAGGTGGCGTCTGCCGCTACAGCCCCGAGTTCCAGCCCTTCGGGGACCTTGAGCCGCCCCTCGGAGAGTTTTTCGATGTCGGCGAAAATCGTGGCGTCAGCCACCGAATCCTTGTTCCAGATGAGATACTGCTGCCGCATGTAGAGGGCCAGCGCACGAATCATTTCACGTTTGGCCTCATCGTCCTCGCGTTCAGCGATCAGCTTGATCATATTCTCGATATTCCGGCCATAGCAGGCAGCCTTGACGGGACGCTTCTCGATGGGAATCGGCTGTGGCTTGGTCTCCAGAACCTTCCGGTCGGGCACCGGGTAAGGTGAATCGATATCGATATCGTAGCCGGCCATCATCTGCATGTGGTCCCACAGTTTGTGCTTGTAATCGACCATCTCCCGCACCTGCGGATTGAGCTGGGCCATCACCTGCACCACGGCACGGATCTGCTCATTGCGTTTTTCCCGGTCCGGAATGGCTTTCACCATTTCGACCATCTTCTGCACATACCGGCCATATTCGGGCAGGATCAGTTTCTCTCGCTGGGTATTGTAATCCATAGGGTAAAAATAATTACAGGTTGGTAACGACTTTGACGGCGGCGGGAATCAGCGTGCACTTTGCGGGAGAGCAGCCGACCGGTTCGCCATCCACTTCCATGAAGGAAGCCGGTGACGCCTCGATTTCAATGGTCTGCTTTGCGCGGGTAGCGACGACCTCTTTCATTTCGAGAATCGTCCCCTTGAAGAGGCGCTTGACGGAGAAGAGGAACTTGATCTTCGGGAACTTCTTCACCACGGTCAGATCCAGCAGACCGTCGTCGATCACGGCATTCGGGGTTTCCATCATGCCGCCGCCACAGTAACGGCCGTTGCCCAGGGCCACCGAGAGGGCGGGACCTTCGAAGAAAGGTTCACCGTCCACTTTGATCTTGAAGTCCGGGCATTTGTACCACAGGAATCCCTGCATCAGGCATTTATAATACTGGGCATCGCCGCTCTTGCCCTTCTTCTTGGAAGCCTCGAAGAGGTGGCAGACCTGGGCGTCGAATCCCAAGCCGCCGATGTTGACCATATAACGGGTATAGGGATTGCCGTTGTTGATGGTCTCCACCTTGACGACATCCTGGTACATCTCCTTGTCAGCGACAATGATATCCACAGCCTTGTCCAGATCGTTCAGCGGAATCCGGTGATAACGCGGCCAGTCATTGCCGGACCCCACGGGAATCATGGCGATGGTAACATCCTGCGTTGGAACCTCCGTCTGCGTCATGACGCCGTTGAGAATCTCATGGATGGCGCCGTCGCCGCCCAGGGTAAGAATCTTGCGGTAACCTTCCCGCAGCGCCTCCTTGGTCAGCTCAATTGCATGATATTTGTATTCCGTGAAACTCTCGGAGTAGGTGACCCCCTTGGCGGCAAGCAATTCGGAAATCCGGGCCCAGGCCTCTCCGGCCTTTCCGCCGCCGGAGAGTTTGCTGATGATAACTTTCCAGTCTTTCATAGTCACTGTTTGTCCTGCAAATTTATCCAAAAATCCCTATTCCTAATAAAAGAATTTGTATTTTTGTATTTTCAAGAGATAATACCATGG
Organism: Bacteroidales bacterium; assembly: GCA_017450165.1. Taxonomy (GTDB): domain Bacteria; phylum Bacteroidota; class Bacteroidia; order Bacteroidales; family UBA932; genus Cacconaster. Next base: position 41,645 of record JAFSWO010000044.1, read on the forward strand.
GCAAAATCATAGCGATAGCAAACCAGAAGGGCGGCGTGGGAAAGACCACCACCGCCATCAACCTCGCCTCCTCCCTGGCCGTCCTCGAAAAACGCACGCTCGTCATCGACGCCGACCCGCAGGCCAACACCACCTCCGGTCTCAACTTCGACCCGGACTCCCAGGACAAACGCACCCTCTATCAGGTGCTGATTGGCGAGCGCAAGATTGAAGAAACCATTCTGGAAACCGATCTCGCCTGCCTGCACATCATTCCCTCCCACATCGACCTTGTGGGTGCGGAGGTGGAGATGCTGTCGCTCGAGAGCGGCCGTGAGCATCTGCTCCGGAATGCCATCGCATCGATTCGGGACAACTACGATTTCATCATCATCGACTGCGCTCCGTCGCTCGGCCTGATTACGGTCAACGCCCTGACGGCCGCCGATTCGGTGATTATCCCGGTCCAGCCGGAATATTTCTCGCTGGAGGGGTTGGGCAAACTGCTCAAGACCATCAAAATCGTACAGACGCGCCTGAACACCGCCCTCAATATCGAAGGTTTCCTCTTCACGATGTACGACGGCCGGCTCCGCCTCCACAACCAGGTGGTGGACGACGTGAAGAAACACTTCCCCGGCATGTCCTTCGAAACCGTCATTACCCGAAATGTCCGCCTCAGTGAGGCTCCTTCATACGGCAAGCCCGCCATTCTCTACGACGCTTCCTCCTCGGGAGCGAACAACTATCTGACGCTTGCCCAGGAAATCATCAAAAAGAATATCTGACAATGGCACAAAGACCTGCATTAGGCAAAGGATTAGGCGCCCTGCTGGGCGACATCGATGCGGCTCCGGTTGCTCAGGAACCGCGTGTGGCCACGGTACCCATTGCGACCGACAGCCCCGTCGCCGTCAATGAGATTGCGTTGGACAAGATTGTCCCCAACCCCTACCAGCCCCGTACCAACTTCGATGAGGAGGCCCTCTCCGAACTCAGCGAATCCATCCGGACCCTGGGTATCATCCAGCCGCTGACCCTCCGTGAGATGCCCGAAGGCCGCTACCAGATTATCAGCGGCGAACGGCGTTTCCGCGCCTCAAAGATGGCCGGCCTCACGCAGGTCCCCGCCTATATCCGGAAAGCGGACGACGCGGCCATGCTCGAAATGGCCATTGTGGAGAACATCCAGCGCGAGAATCTGGACGCTATCGAGACGGCGCTCGGATTTCAGCGGCTGATTGACGAGTGCTCCCTGACCCAGGAGGCCATGGCCCTCCGCGTGGGAAAGAAGCGCGCCACCATCACCAACTATCTGCGCCTGCTCAACCTCCCGCCGGAGATCCAGAAGGCCATCAAGGAGAACGCCATCAGCGCCGGCCATGCCAAAGCGCTGCTGTCGCTTGACAATCCCAAGGCCCAGATCCGGCTCTGCAACCAGGCCATCAAAGGAGGATGGTCCGTCCGCACGCTGGAGGAGAAAGTCCGCAGACTGCTGGAAGAGAAGCAACCTGTAAAGGCAGACGCTCCTGCGCTGCCTGAAAGCTATACCCGTCTGAAAGGGCTCTTCGAGTCGCTGGGAAGCGGCGTTTCCGTCAAACGCGCGGAAAAGGGCGGCGGCCTGCTGACCGTCCGCTTCAAGAATGACGCAGAAACGGAGAAGTTCCTCGAGGCCATGGAAAAGTTCAATCGATAGCGGTTCGGAAGGTGCGCTCGAAGGTTCTCTTACTCGGTCTGTTGCTCATAGGCATCTGCTTCGGGGCGGAGGCGCAGTTCCGACGTGAACTCTCCACCAATACCGGCACCTTTACCAACGTTCCGGGCGCATCGGATCCCAATAATCCGCAGGCTGGCGACAGCACTTCGGTGGCGGTCGATTCCACGGCCGGATTCTCCCTGAAAAAGCTCATCCGGGGCTACGCCCGCAAAGATACGCTCCCGCCGGCCTATATGTTTGCCGGCGCCGTGGTCGTTCCCGGGGCCTCCCAGATGTACAACCGCGACTGGTGGAAGTTGCCCATCATCTACACCGGAATCGGAGCGGGCATCGGCAGCGGCATCTATTTCAACACGCAATGGAAAAAGACCGGCGATCCGCAGTTCAAGACCTGGCGCAACCTGAGTTACGCCGGCGCCGGGCTCTTCTACTGGGCCTCCCTGCTGGACGGAGTAGTCTGCTACCAGACGGATCTCCGCAACCCGGTTCCCGTCAAATCCACCCTCTACTCCGCCCTGCTGCCCGGCCTGGGACAGGCCAACAACGGAGACTGGTGGAAGATCCCCATCTGGGTGGGCGGGTTTGTGGCCTGCGGCTACGCCTTTCACCTCAACAACATGGAGTATCAGCGCTTCCGCTATCTCTATACCGTGGGCAGTGACTCCTCAACAGGTTATTACGGCGCCGTCTCCGCCTCGCAGGCGGAGTGGTACAAAGACCTCTACCGCAAGTACCGGGACTATTCCGTGCTGGCCTTTGCCGTGGTCTATATCCTGAACATCATCGATGCCAACGTCTTTGCCTACATGGCAGACTTCGACGTGAGCGACAACCTGGCTTCGCTCCGGCTGGAGCCCACCGTCCTGAACCCCGAATACTCCCTGATGGCCGCCTCCGGCTCCCCGCTGACGCCGGCCCTGGGACTTAAACTGAACCTCAATTTCTAATAACCGATGAATTATAGAAGAATCGTAACCTCCGTACTCGTGCTGCTCGCCGGCACGTTCGCTTTCGCCCAGACACAGGATACCGTCACCCACAGACTGAGACCCACCGGGCGGTTGAACAAGAACCTCGTCATCGACGACCTGCAGCGCCAGATTGACTCCCTCCAGAAGGCTTACGATTCACTCTATGTGGAATATCAGTCCGTCATCCAGCCGGTGAACATCACCGATACGGAAGACCTCATCACGGACAACGACACCACGACCGTGGAACTGCCCGACTACACGCCGGAAAACATCGATTCGCTGCTCCATGCCTACTACATCCAGATGGACCAGCAGCTGACGAGTTTTGACTTCGAGAGCATGGACCGGGACACCCTGACCTCCAGCATCCCCGATTCGGTCTACATCGCCCGCCTGAACAGCATCAACTCCTTCATTCCGCTGCAGTTCAACCGGTATGTGAAAAACGACATCATCCACTATACGGAGAAGATTCCGAAGGTCACCGCCCGCATCCTGGGTCTGGCACCTTACTACCTGCCGCAGTTTGAAGAGATCTTCGATGAATTCGACATGCCCAAGGAGCTGAAGGCGATGGCTGTAATTGAATCGGCCCTCAACGCCAAGGCCGTCTCTCGCGCACGCGCCAAGGGAATGTGGCAGTTCATCTATACCACCGGCCGTCGTTATGGCCTGAATATCACCTCCTTCGTGGACGAGCGATTCGATCCGGTCACCGCCTGCCGTGCCGCAGCCCAGTACCTGAAGGATTCCTACATGATCTTCGGTGACTGGCAGCTGGCCATCGCCTCCTACAACTGCGGAACGGGCAACGTGAACAAGGCCATTCGCCGCAGCGGCGGCAAGACCGACTTCTGGGAGATCTATCCCTACCTGCCCCGCGAGACCCGCGGTTATATCCCGGCCTTCATCGCTGCGCTCTATGTGCTGCAGTATTATCCGGAACACGGCATTGTTCCCGCTCAGGTCACCCTGCCCGCCCATATCGACACCATCCACGTGAACAAGATGCTGCACTTCCAGCAGGTATCTGACAATATCGGCATCTCCATGGAGACGCTCCGCGAACTCAACCCGCAGTATTTGCATGACATTATCCCCGGCACCGAGCGTCAGTACGTGCTGCGTCTCCCCTACAATTATACCGGTCCCTTCGTAGAGAAAGAGGCGGACATCTATTCCTACAAAGACAGCGTCTTCTTTAACGAGACGGCCATCACCAAGATTAAGGAGACCGGCGGCGGAGAGACCGGCGGCCGCATTGTCCACCGGGTGAAGAAGGGCGAAACCCTCGGCGGTATCGCTTCGCGCTACCGCACCAGCGTAGCGAACATCAAGCGTTGGAACGGTCTGCGCAGCAATACCATCCAGGTGGGTCAGCGCCTCGTTATCTACGGCAAGAAAGCTGCGCCGAAGAGCACGACCACCACGGCCAAACCCGCTCCTGGCGGCGGCAACAAGACGACGACCTCCGGCGAATGGGTGATGTACACCGTTCGCAAGGGCGACACCCTCTCCGCGATTTCATCGCGCAACCACGTCTCGCTGGGAACACTGATGAACCTCAACGGACTCTCCAAGAACAGCAAGATTTATCCCGGAATGAAGCTCCGGATCAAGAAGGCACAGTAATCGTCCGATAGACGAAACCAGCCTTCCAGGCTTTTGACAGGGGCATACCGCACGAGCAGGTAGGCCCCTGTTCCTTTTCCATAGAACTGTCGGACGCTGTAGCTCTGGGGCAGTCCCTTTTCGTAAAAACTGATGCGGGAATCCCAGTCGGCCGTGTCATAAAACGTAATGCGGCCGGCAAGCGTGAGATGGCGGTGAAAGCCCGTGAAGGCCGCCTCTGCATAAGCCGCCCCGCCGCCCGGTCCGCCCTGTGCCCGGGCACCCAGCGACCAATGGTTCGAAATCGACCAGTTTCCACCCAGCCGGGTCTGCCATTTTCCGGAGTTGTTGCGAAAGAGGAATTGCGCGGAGGAGCCGTCGACAAAGGCGCCCGCAAGTTCCAGACGGACACGCCATGCCGACGAGGGGCCGTCATATCCGAATCGGGCCCACGGATAATAGGAGTACTCGCCATGGGCGCGAAGGGTCCACGCCTTGCTCAGGTAGTAGCGCAGGGAGAGCGTAGCGCCCGCCTGGTTGGCACAGGCACTCAAAGTAGAGTATGCCCCGGCATGCGTCGCGATGTAGGACTTATCGTAATAGCGCATCAGCAGGCTGATTTCCAGCGCATAGACGGGGCTCCAGATAGCGCCCGCCACACAGGCCGGCGCCCCGTTGGCATCCACCGCCGCCTCTCCGAAGAGACGCCAGGCCGCGCTGTGCCAGTATCCGTCCAGTCCTACATTGCCCCACCAGCCATCATATTGCTGATAGCGGTTGTATTCGTGGAGCACCCGGCCGTTGGGCTTGTCGTACCGATAGACGGCCGCCGTCAGGCCGATCCGCCCGTGCTGAAAGTCGCGGCCAGCGGCCAACGCCGCTACCCATTCGTGCATCGTGTGGCGCTTGGACTGCTCGGTGGCGGTGCGGTGCAGGCCGTCCGTGGCAATCGAGGTATAGGCGCCATCCGCAATTCGGGCATCCACGGCATTGTAGGAGGCCAGCGCCGTCAACCGCCATGCAGCCAGGGCAAAGGTCGCTCCCGCGCCCCGGAAGAAGTTCGATTCGTCCGTGGAGGAATAGGGTTTCAATCCGCCGGTATGACGGAGTACCGACGCCGGCTCTCCCAGCAGCGCGCCGGCACGGAAAGCCTTCCATAGCACCAACCCTTGCCCGAACCGAGCCGTATAATCGCCCGCCACCGCCTGCTGCAGCACGGTGCCACGGGTTCCGCTCCATCCGGCTGAAAGGGAGATGAAATCGGGCAGAAAGCCCTTCTGCCAGGATTCGCCGGCATCGTGGTCAACCGTCGCTGCAAGTGTCAGCCGTGGGGTAGAACCGCTGTATTTCCCCGTCAACGAGGGCGTCTTCTCCCCTGCCTTCCAGCGAGTTCGCAACAGTGCGCCGTGCTGCCAGAGATGATCGGAAGCGAGCGCACCGGGGATCTGCTCGCTCCCGAAACTGAAGAACTGCGCGCAAAGGGCCGCCTTCTCCTGCGAGAAGCCATCCACCATGGCCAGTTCCCCGGCCGAGAGAATGTCCCCAAACTCCTTCCGGTGGTCCATGATACTCTCAACCTGAAAGAGCGTCAGCAAGCCCGTCTCCTCCAGCGCTTCCCGCGAGAGGGTATTGATGTCCGGCCGCCGGCGGGCGAGCGCTTCGTAACGGGCAAGCAGGGCCTCCTGCGCCGAAGGATCATCGGCCAGTTGTTCCGCCAGGGCCGTCAATTCAACCGGAAGTGTTTGGGCGTCAACGCGCCCGGCAAAAGTGGATAAAAAAAAGATTGTCGCGAGGCTGACAATCTTCAGGGCTATCCTCCCTACGATCTTACTCCTCATAGCAAATATGTCTTGAAAAATAATTTTCGTTCGAAGATAATGATTAAATTTGTATCCACAATCAACATTTTTCAGGTATGGCTAAAATCAAACTTCAGAACAGGACTTTCGTTCCGTACATCAGCAACGAAGAGATTGAAAAGGCGATTGACCGTGTTGCCGAAAAGGTGAATGCAGACTACAAGGGCTGCACCGATGTTCCTATCATCCTCTGCGTCCTCAACGGCTCTATCATCTTTACGGCAGAACTCCTTAAGCGACTCACCTTCAACTGTGAGCTGGCCACCATCCGCCTCTCCTCCTATCAAGGCACGGAGACCACCGGCGTCACCCGCAAGGTGCTGGGCCTGACCGTCAGCCTCAAGGGCCGCCGTGTGATCGTGGTTGAAGACATCGTCGATACGGGCCATACCATTACCGACCTCACCCGCATTCTGGCGGAAGCCGGTGCTTCCGACGTCAAGGTCTGCACGATGCTTTTCAAGCCGGCCATCTTCAAGAGCACCATCAAACTCGACTATGTGGCCATGGAGATCGAGCCCAAGTTCATCGTCGGCTTCGGTCTGGACTTCAACGAACTCGGCCGCAACCTCAAGGATATCTACATTCTCGACGAATAGATCATGAAGCACTATATTCTGTTCGGTCCTCCGGGCGCCGGCAAGGGCACCCAGGCCGCACTGATGGTTGAAAAGTTCAACCTTCGCCACATCTCCACGGGCGATTTGCTGCGCCGTGAAATCAAGGCCGGCACGGAGCTCGGCCGTCAGGCTGCCGCGCTGATCGAGAAGGGCAACCTGGTTCCCGACGAAGTGGTGGAAGGAATGATTGCCGGTGAACTCGCCGCGCATCCGCATGTCAAAGGGTTCATCTACGACGGATTCCCGCGCACCGTAGCGCAGGCCGAGGTGCTGGACAAGCTGCTCGCCGACCGCGGCGAAGCGGTGACCGCCGTCATCTCCATCATGATCGATGACGAAATGGTGCTCTCGCGCATCAAACACCGCGCCCTCCTCGAGAACCGCAAAGACGACGCCGACGAGTCCATCATCCGCACCCGCATCGCCAACTACCACGCCAAGACCGAACCGGTCATCGGCTTCTACAAGGCCGAGGGCAAGTACAACGAAATAGGCGGCGAGGGAGCCATTGAGGAGATCTTCGGCCGCATCGAAAAGGTCATCGGATAGGAATCTCTACGCGCATGGCCGACAGTAATTTCATAGATCACGTACGCATCTACTGCAAAGCCGGAAACGGCGGAAAGGGATCGATGCACCTGCATCGGGCCAAGTATGTCCCGAAGGGCGGACCGGACGGCGGCGACGGCGGCCGGGGTGGCCACATCATCCTGCGGGGCAACAAGCAGATGTGGACGCTGATCCACCTGCGCTACCGCAAGAACATCCGCGCCGAGGACGGCGGGGACGGCAGCGGCCAGCTCAAGACCGGCAAAGAGGGTGAGGACATCATTCTCGAGGTGCCGCTCGGCACGGTGGCTCGCGACGGTGAGACCAACGAGATCCTCTTCGAGATTATGGAGGACGGCGAGCAACGCATCCTGGCCAAGGGAGGCCGGGGCGGTCTGGGTAACAACAACTTCAAGAGTGCCACCAACCAGACGCCGCGCTATGCCCAGCCGGGCGAGCCGGGCGTGGAGGGGCTCTTCATCCTGGAGCTGAAGATTCTGGCGGACGTGGGGCTCGTGGGCTTCCCGAATGCCGGGAAATCCACCCTGCTTTCCGTGGTCTCCGCCGCCAAACCCAAGATTGCCAACTACGCCTTCACCACCATGGAGCCCAACCTGGGCATCGTGAACTACTACGATGACAAATCGTTCGTGATGGCCGACATTCCGGGCATTATCGAGGGGGCGCACGAAGGCAAGGGGCTGGGACTCCGCTTCCTGCGTCATATTGAGCGCAACGCGATGCTACTCTTCATGATTCCCGCGGACAGCAAGGATATCGGCAAGGAGTACAAGATTCTGCTCAACGAGCTCAAACAATACAACCCGGAACTGCTGGACAAGCAGCGCGTGATCGCCGTCACCAAGTCGGATATGCTGGACGAGGAACTCAAGGCCGAGATTCGCCGGCACATGCCGCGCAAGGTGCCTTATCTCTTTATCTGCTCGCTCACGGGCGAAGGCATACCGCAATTGAAAGACCTGCTCTGGCATACCCTCAACCGTGATGAATCCGCTGATTGAGTTAGACCAAACCCTGACGCTGGCCCTCAACGGGGCGCACACCCCTTGGCTGGATCCGGTGATGGTTTTCTTCTCCAAAGTCTATGTCTGGGTGCCGCTCTACCTGGCTACGATTGTTCTGCTTTTCTGCAGGCTCTCCTGGCGTAAGGCGCTGATCGGCAGCCTGATGCTGATAGCCGCCTTTGCCTTCACCGATATCTTCACCCACTGGCTCAAGGAGCATGTTTTTCTGCGTCTGCGCCCCTGCGAGGACCCGGCGCTGAGCGGCGTGATTCATCTACTGGAAAAGCACGGCAGTCTCTACGGCTTCCCCTCGGGCCATGCGGCCAACACATTCGGCTTTGCGGCGGCCAGTGCCTGGCTGTTGAAGCGCAAATGGTGGACCATTCCCATCTTCTGCTGGGCTACACTGATCTCCTACAGCCGCATCTACGTGGGCAAACACTTCCTGGGCGACGTGCTCGGCGGCGCAACCTTCGGCCTGCTGGCGGCAGGCGCGGCAATCCTGCTGATGCGCATGATTTTCAAATGGACCAACAAGCGATGTACTGCCTGATTGATAGCTCTACCGATCCCTATTGGAACCTGGCGGCGGAAGAGTGGCTGCTGCGCAACGGGCCGCTGCCAATGTTCCGCCTTTGGCGCAATGCGCCGGCGGTGATTGTCGGGCGCAACCAGAATGCCCACGCGGAGATCAACCGCCCCTACGTAGAGGAGCGCGGGATCGCTGTGGTTCGCCGGCTGAGCGGCGGCGGGGCGGTGTTCCACGATTTGGGCAACGTCAACTTCACCTTCATTGACCGCGTAGGATCCGAGCGCGACAGCCACGACATGTTCCGCCGCTTTACGGCGCCGATTCTCGACGCGCTGAAGGAGCTCGGCGTAGAGGCCCAACTGGAAGGGCGCAACGACCTGACCATCGACGGCGCCAAGTTTTCCGGCAATGCCATGTGTATCGAGGGCGGCCGGGTGCTGATGCACGGCACGCTCCTCTTCAGCGCGTCGGTGGAGGACATTTCGCAGGCGCTGCTCCCCCGCCCTGAAAAATACGCAGGAAGGAGCGTGGCTTCGGTCCGCAGTCGCGTAACCAATATTGCCTCTCACCTACCCAACCCGATGGACGTCACGGCATTCATCGACTTCCTGGCAGCAACCGTCGGCCGGGAGGCCACCCGCTGGGATTACAGCGCTGCCGACCGCGCCGCGATCGATCGCCTCGCCAATGAGAAATACCGCACCGAAGCGTGGAACTTTGGCCGCTCGCCGGCCTTCTCCTTCAACGCCTGCCGCAAATTCCCGGGCGGGCTGCTGGAGGCATCACTGGATGTACGCGGCGGCGTGATCCGCGAAATAGACGTTCGCGGGGACTATTTCTTCCGCGAACCGACGGCCGATTTCTGCGCAGCCCTTCGCGGATGTCCCTATACAAAAGAGGCGGTCACCGCCCTGTTGGGGACGATGACCGTCGATGATTTCTTCTGCGGCATCAGCAGCGAGGAGCTGCTGGAGCTGCTGTTCTGATTATTGGAATCGTTTCTCCTTGGCCTGGACCAGCATGTCCTTAAGGGTCTTGGAACAGTCCACGATAGCGGACTCAAAGGTTTCTGACTTGCGTTCTACAACCATGTCTTCTGCACCCGGGACAATCACGCGAATCTTTACGTTTTTGTTCTGCGGGTCATTCAGCAGGGAGAGGTTCACCTCCATGAGCGCCGCTTCGTCGTAGAATTTCTCCAGCTTGGAGAGTTTCTTGTTGGCGAAATCGATCAGTTTCTGATCGGCGTCGAACTTGATGGATTGAATCTGGATTTCCATAATTACCTCCTGTTTTTTGCTCTTGGATGAGCGGTTAAATATGTCTCTTTCAACTGTTCGAACGAGTTGTGCGTATAAACTTGCGTGGCGGCCAGCGAGGAGTGTCCGAGTATCTCCTTGATGCTGTTCAAATCCGCTCCGCGGTTGAGCAGATGGGTGGCCAGCGAATGCCGAAGTACGTGCGGCGATTTGCGCCCCGTAAATCCGTCCAGTCCGGAAAGCTCCTTCTGCACCAGGTTATTGACGAAAGCCGGATAGAGCGGCTTGCCGTGCGGCGTCAGGAAAAAGTACCCTTCGGGATTGTCAGGATGCTCCTGCTCATTTCTCTTCAAATATACATCAATTTCCTGACAAATCAAAGAGGGAATCGGAATTTCTCGGGGCTTATCGCCTTTACCGACGACCCGGAATACGCGGCGCTGCGGATCGAAGTCCCTGATTCTAAGATTGCACAGCTCGGCGCGACGCATCCCGGTGCAATAGAGAATCAGCAGAACCGTCCGATTCATCAGCGGCTCGAATTCCCCGGTCGCCTCGCAGCGGGCGAGCGATTCTCCGAAATAGTTCTCGAGGGAAGGCTCCGTGTAGAACTGCGGCAGCCGCTTCTCCTCTTTGGGGCGGGGCACCTTGCGGACGGGATTTTCGGCGAGTTTGCCACGCTGCATCAGGTAGCGGCACCAGGTGCTCAGAGCCGACAGGCGCAGGTTCACGGTGCGGGTACCGAGACCGCCCGTCTCCATCGAGCTGGCGATATAACTGCGTATCTCTCTGGGAGTCAACCTCTCAACGGCCACCTTTTCCGAGAGTTCATCGAATGGTACACCCGGTTCCACCTGGCGGTAGAAATCCTCGGCCGCCTCCCGGTAGAGGGCCAGCGTGCGGGGCGAATAGCGCCGCTGCAACTGCAAATACCCGATGAATTCGTCAAAAAGTTCCATTTCTTTACAAAGATACGAAAGGCTTTTGTATTTTTGTGTATGCAAAAAATCATCATCCTCGATTTCGGCTCCCAGACCACCCAGCTGATCGGCCGCCGTGTCCGCGAACTGGACACCTTCTGCGAAATCCTTCCCTACAACAAGTTCCCGCAGGACGACCCCGACGTGATCGGTGTCATCCTCAGCGGATCGCCCTTCTCGGTCTATGACCCGGAGGCCTTCAAGATTGATCTCGCACAGATCCGGGGGCGCTATCCCATCCTCGGCATCTGCTACGGCGCCCAGTTCATGAGCCATACCCTCGGAGGCCGCGTGGAGCCCGCTCCCTCGCGGGAATACGGCCGGCAGCACCTGGTCTCTTTCGAGGCGGAGAACCCGCTGTTCAAGGGCTTCGACCAAGGGTCGCAGGTGTGGATGAGCCACGGCGACACCATCACCGCCCTCCCCGCCGGTTTCCGGACGATAGCCTCGACGGAGAGCGTCAGCAACGCCGCCTTCCAGGCCGAGGGCGAGAAACTCTGGGGCGTACAGTTCCACCCGGAAGTGTTCCACAGCGTGCAGGGCTCCCTGCTGCTCAAGAACTTCGTGGTGGATGTCTGCGGCAGCCGCCAGAGTTGGAGCGCCGCCTCGTTCGTGGACACCACGGTGGCGGAGCTGAAGGAACAGCTGGGAAATGACCGCGTCATCCTGGGCCTTTCGGGCGGCGTGGACAGCAGCGTGGCCGCGGTGCTCCTCAACCGCGCGATCGGCGACCGCCTCACCTGCATCTTCGTGGACCACGGCATGCTCCGCAAGAACGAGTTCAAGCAGGTGATGGAGGATTACCAGGGGCTGGGACTCCATGTAATCGGGGTGGATGCCAGCGAGAAGTTCTTCGCGGACCTCGCGGGCGTCGCCGATCCCGAGCAGAAGCGCAAGATCATTGGCCGCGACTTCGTAGAAGTCTTCAATGCCGAAGCCCACAAGATTACGGATGCCCGCTGGCTCGCCCAGGGCACCATCTATCCCGACCGTATCGAATCCCTCAACATTACGGGCAATGTCATCAAAAGCCACCACAACGTGGGAGGCCTGCCCAAGGAGATGCACCTGCAACTCTGCGAGCCGCTCAAGTGGCTCTTCAAGGATGAAGTGCGCCGCGTGGGCCGCCAGCTGGGAATGCCCGAACACCTGATCGGGCGCCATCCCTTCCCCGGTCCGGGCCTGGCTGTCCGAATCCTCGGCGACATTACCCCGGAAAAGGTGCGCATTCTCCAGGAGGCCGATGACATCTACATCCGTGCGATGCGCGAATATGTCTGTGAAGACGGTGAAATCCTCTATAACAAGATCTGGCAGGCGGGCGCCATCCTCCTCTCCACGGTTCGCAGCGTGGGCGTGATGGGCGACGAGCGCACCTACGAGCACCCCGTGGCCCTGCGTGCGGTGACCAGCACCGACGCGATGACGGCCGACTGGGCGCACCTGCCCTACGATTTCATGGCCCGCGTCTCCACCGACATCATCAACCATGTCCGCGGCGTCAACCGCGTCTGCTACGACATCTCGTCGAAACCACCGGCAACCATCGAGTGGGAATAAAAAAAGAACGGGCGGCCTTGCGGCTGCCCATTCTTTTTGAGAAGAGGTGCGATTATTCTTCTTCGAGTTGCAAATGCTGTACATAGATCGCCTTGTTCTTCTGCTCACGACGCTTCACGGACGGTTTTTCGAACGTCTTGCGGGAACGGAGCTCACGGACGATGCCGGTCTTCTCGAATTTGCGTTTGAACTTCTTGAGCGCGCGCTCAATGTTTTCGCCTTCTTTAACCTGTACGATAATCATTTACAAACACCTCCTTTTTCTTAGGGACGGCAAAGATAGATATTATTTTCAATCCTGCAAAAAGAATTGCCTATTCCTTCAGCTTCTTGTACTTGAAACGTTTGGGTTCGGCATTGCCGAGGCGCATCTTCTTGTTCTCCTCGTATTCTGAGTAGGTTCCCTCAAAGAAATAGACCTGTCCCTCCCCTTCAAAGGCGAGGATGTGGGTGGCGATGCGGTCCAGGAACCAGCGGTCGTGGCTGACCACCACGGCGCAGCCGGCGAAGTTCTCGAGGCCCTCCTCCAGCGCACGGATCGTGTTGACGTCCACGTCGTTGGTAGGCTCGTCGAGCAACAGGACGTTGGCGTTTTCCTTGAGCGTCAGGGCCAGGTGGAGACGGTTGCGCTCGCCGCCGCTGAGCACGCCGCACGTCTTCTCCTGGTCAGCCCCGGAGAAGTTGAAGCGGGAGATGTAGGCGCGGGCGTTCATCTCCTTGTTGCCCAACTTGACATATTCCGAATTATCCGCGATGGTCTCGAAGACCGTGCGGTCCGGATCGATCTGCCGGTGCTGCTGGTCCACGTAGGCGATCTTGACGGTCTCACC
>JAFSWO010000045.1 GCA_017450165.1 Bacteroidales bacterium
GGTCAAGAAGCAGCTGGACGACGAAATTATGGAGACCGGCAAGCGTACCTGCATCGACCTGGGCATCCATGGCCTGCACTCCGAACTGGTCCGTATGATCGGCCGTATGAAATACCGTTCCTCCTATGGCCAGAACCTGCTTCAGCACTCGCGCGAAGTGGCCAATATCTGCGCCACGATGGCCTCTGAGCTCGGTTTGAACCCGAAGGCGGCCAAACGTGCCGGCCTGCTGCACGATATCGGCAAGGTCTCCGAAGAGGAGCCGGAACTGCCGCACGCACTGCTGGGCGCCAAGATCGCCGAGAAGTTTAAGGAGAAACCCGATATCTGCAACGCGATCGGTTCGCACCACGAAGAGATGGAGATGAATACCCTCATCGCTCCGCTCGTGCTGGTGGCCGACGCCATCTCAGGCGCCCGTCCGGGTGCCCGCCGCGAGGTGGTCGAATCCTATATCAAGCGTCTCAAGGATATGGAAGGCATCGCCCTCTCGTATCCGGGCGTTACCAAGACCTACGCAATCCAGGCCGGCCGTGAGCTGCGCGTGATCGTAGGGGCGGATACCGTTACCGACGCCGATTGCGAGCAACTCTCCTCCGATATCGCCCGTAAGATTCAGGACGAGATGACCTATCCGGGCCAGATCAAGATTACCGTCATTCGCGAAACCCGAAGCATCGCCTTCGCAAAATAGTGCATTATGGAGAACAAAGTCGACCTTGAGTGCCGTCCGGAAGTGCTCCGCGGCCTCTATTCCAACCTGGCGGTCATTACCCACTCCGCCAATGAGTTTATCCTGGATTTTGCGCAGATGCTGCCGGGGTATCCGAAACCGACCGTGGGCAGCCGCGTCATCATGACGCCGGAACACGCGAAACGTCTGCTGAACGCCCTTACGGACAACCTCCAGAAGTACGAACAGCAGTTCGGTCCCATCAAACTGGAGCAGCCCTTCCCGGGCAATCTGCCCCCGATGGGATTCGGCGGCGGTGAGGCTTAACGATAGAACTGAAAGCCCCTGGCGATACCCGCCAGGACGGCTTTCCATCGGATTATGATGCCGATGATGCAGATCAGACCGATCCAGACGAAAGCCTTGGTCGTGTCGCTCTGCCGCTGATACCACTCTTTGATTTTCCGGAACATCTTTTGCGCGGTTTTTCTACGGGCAAAAGTACGCAATTATTCGCATTAAATCGCTATCTTTGTAGGAACGGCTAAAACATGGATTATGATCAAGCTCGATTTAAGCGGATGCAGCGCGTTTATCAATCAGGAAGCCTTTGTGGCCAGTCTCGCCAAGGCGCGTGAAGCCTTTGGCGTGCTCGAGAGCGGCACGGGCGCAGGACACGAATTCCTGGGCTGGAATACCCTTCCTTCCCAGATCCGGCAGCGCCAGATCGATGACTGCCTGGCCATCGTAGATGATTGGATCGCCAAGGAGGTCGAGATGGTAGTGGTCATTGGAATCGGGGGCTCCTATCTCGGTTCGCTGGCTACCATCGCCGCGCTGAATCACCTGTTTGGCTATGCGATGAGTTCTTCCAGCGGCCCGCAGGTCGTCTTTGCCGGTCAGAACCTCTCCGAGGAGTATCTGGCGGAACTGAAGGACCAGTTGCTGGTACGCAACTGCGCCACCGTGGTCATCTCCAAATCCGGTACCACCACCGAGCCGGCCATCGCCTTCCGGCTGGTACGCAACCTGATCCAGCGGAAATACGGCCGCGAGGAGGCGCGAAGCCGGATCGTGGCCATTACGGATGCCAACCGCGGTGCGCTGCGGACTCTGGCGGACCGCGAGGGCTATCGCACCTTTGTCATTCCGGACGATATCGGCGGCCGCTTCTCCGTGCTGACCCCGGTCGGGCTCCTGCCGATTGCCCTGGCGGGATACGATATCGAAGCGCTGGTGGCGGGTGCGCGCTACATGCAGCGCATTTGCGCGGAGGATTCGGACGAGAATCCGGCCATTCGCTACGCTGCGATGCGCAACGCGCTCTATGACAGTGGAAAGGATATCGAGCTGCTGGCCAGCTTCCACCCCAAGATGCGCTTCTTCACCGAATGGTGGAAGCAGCTCTTCGGCGAATCGGAGGGCAAGGAGGGGAAGGGCCTCTTCCCGGCTTCGGCCCTCTTCACCACCGACCTGCATTCCATGGGACAGTATATCCAGCAGGGGCAGCGAAAGCTCTTTGAGACGGTGCTTTCCGTCGAGAACAGCCGGCGCGAGGTCCTGCTTGAGGAGGAGGAAGATGATCTGGACGGCCTGAACTATCTCGCCGGAAAGAATGTCGAATATGTAAACCGGATGGCCCAGGAGGGTACCCGGATGGCCCATATCGACGGCGGTGTGCCGAATATCTCCATCGCCATTGAGCAGCTGGACGAATACAACCTGGGACAACTGTTCTATTTCTTTGAGAAAGCCTGTGGCATCAGCGCCTATATGCTGGATGTGAATCCGTTCGACCAGCCGGGCGTGGAGGCCTATAAAAAGAATATGTTCGCGCTGCTGGGCAAGCCGCAATAGGAGGGATTGGGAATGCGTTTTCTGGAACAAATCGCCCGTATCTGGTATGCGGAGGCGGGAGACGCGCTGATGGAATACTGTTTCGTATTCCCCAACCGCCGCTCCTCGCTCTTTTTCTGTAAATACCTGGGCGAGGCGGCCGGAAAGCCCGTCTTCTCTCCCAAGCTATTGACCATCAACGATCTGATGACCGATCTTTCGGGCCTCCGCCCGGTGGACAAGATCGGTGCACTCTATACGCTCTACCGCAACTATGCCGCCCTGATGTGGCCGGGCGAGGAGCCCAAGGAGAGTTTTGACGAATTCGTCTATTGGGGCGACGTGTTGCTGGGAGACTTCGACGATGTGGACAAGTACCTCGTGGATGCCAGCCGCCTCTTCACCAACGTCAGCGACCTCAAGGAGATCGATACCGATTATTCGTTCCTCTCCGAGGAGCAGCGTAAGGCCATCCAGACCTTCTGGGAGAGCTTCCTGCTGCAATCGGGACGGAAGATCAACGCCTCTGAAACCCTGGACAAGAAGCATCTCTTCCGGACCACCTGGAAGGTGCTTTATCCGCTCTATACCGCTTTCCGGGAAGAACTTGCTGCCCAGAATCTCGGCTACGAGGGGATGATCTACCGCCGCGTGGCTGAGACGCTCCTGCGCGAAGGCGAGGAGAAAGAGGCGCTGGTGGCGCGGCTGCGGCAGTATCGCAAGATTGTCTTTGTGGGACTCAACGCCGTCAATGCTTGCGAGAAGGTGTTGCTGAACACCATCCGCGACCGGCTCGACGGCGACTTCTACTGGGATTTCGAGGATGCGCGGACCACCGATCCGGTCAACAAGTCGTCGCTCTTCCTGCGCGACAACGTCAAGACCTACCGCTCGAAGCATCCGCTCGCCCCTTCGCTGCCCGCTGCGCAGACCTTCCGCACGATATCCGTTTCCTCCGGGATTGCCCAGACCCAGGTGGCGGGCAACCTCTTGCGAGAGCTTGCCGCGGAGCAGGGATTCAACCCGTTTGAAACGGCCGTGGTGCTCCCCGACGAGCGGCTCCTGCTGCCGATGCTGGGTGCAGTTCCCGAGACGATCCAGGATATCAACGTGACGATGGGTTTTCCGCTCGGCCAGAGCAATGCGGCCACCTTCGTCTCCTTCCTGGAGCGGCTCCACCGCAACAAAAAGATGGCCGGAGCACACTGCACCTTCTATTACCGTGACGTACTGAACCTGTTGAACCATCCCTTCCTGGCGGATGGCGACAAGGCTCCGAAATATATTGCCGAGATCTCCCGGCAGAACATGATCTACGTGGAGGACAGCTTCCTCGCCGAGGGAAACTTCGCGCTGGTATTCAAGGATGTACCCGATGCGGCCGGCCTGCCGGACTATCAGGTGACCATCCTCGATGCCATTGTGAACAAGCTCTCTTCCGTGGACCGCGAATTTGTCTATCACCTGCGTGCGGCCGTACTGCGGCTTCAATCACTCGCGGTGCCGATGACCCCGAAGACCTACTACCGACTGCTCGGACAGTTGATTGGCGTCATTTCCATTCCTTTCCGGGGCGAACCGCTCTCCGGCCTGCAGATCATGGGCCCGCTTGAGACGCGTGCGCTGGATTTCAAGAACATCATCATCCTCTCGGTCAACGAGGGGGTCTTCCCCAAGCGCTCCGTCAGCGGCTCGTTCATTCCGTACAACTTGCGATTCGGCTTCTCGCTGCCCAACTATGAGTTCCAGGATGCGCTCTCGTCCTACTACTTCTACCGCAGCATCGCCCGCGCCGAGAATATTTTCCTTCTGTACGATTCCCGCACGGAGGGACTCCAAACCGGCGAACCGAGCCGCTTCATCAAGCAGTTGAAGTACCATTACAACGTGCCGCTCCATCCGTGCGATGCGCCCATCTTCCTGAAAACCACGCCCCAAGAGGCCTCTTCCATCATCCGGCAGAAGACGCCCGAGGTGATGGCCATCCTGCGGGAGCGCTACGTGACGGGCGACAGCGAGGGACGCCGAAAACCCTTCTCCGCATCGGCCCTCAATACCTATCTGGATTGCCCCGTACGTTTCTATTACCAATATGTAGAACGCGTGGAGGAGGCTGACGAAGTGGTGGAGGAGCTCGATTCCGGCCTCTTCGGCTCCATTTTCCACAAAGTGATGGAGGAACTCTACAAGCCCTATGTTGAGCAGGAACTTTCGCCGGCGCTCATCAACGCGCTTGCCGACGACGATGCCCATATCAAGCGACTCATCCTGGAAGCTTTCGCCTCGGAGGCAAAGATCCATGCCCTGCGCGGCAAGAATTTGATTCTGAATGAATTGCTGCTGACCTTCGTGAAAAAGATTTTGAGTCACGACGCGGCGGCCGCCCCTTTCACCCTGCAAGGAACCGAGGCGCGCGCCTTTGCGCCGCTGAAACTGGATAACGGGGATACCGTGTCGCTGATGGGTGTGCTGGACCGCAGGGACTTGCGTGGCGGAAAGCCCTACATTCTGGACTACAAGACCGGCAGCCTGAACAAAAAGATCAGCGGCGATCTGGACAAGATGTTTGAGCCCGAAGGGAAGGAGCGTCCCACCATTTCGCTGCAGCTCTATCTCTATGCACTGCTGGCGCTGGCGGAAGACTCTTCGCTGGATGTCGCGCAGCTGTCGCTCTGCATCTACGGGTTGCTCAATGTCTTTGACAAGGACTATCAACTGACGACACAAACGATTGACGCGGCCGCGCTGGCGGACTTCCAGAAGCGGCTGAAAGCGTTGATCGGCGAGATACTGAACCCGGAGGTGCCCTTTGAGGCGAAGGATCCGCGGTGCGATTACTGTAACTTTAAAATCCTGTGCGGCAAATGAATACGTTAGAGATTATCAAGGCCTCCGCCGGTAGCGGAAAGACCTGGACGCTCGCGCGGGAGTATATGAAACTGCTGATCCCGACCGACGACTCCCCCTTTGATCCGCAGGCCTTCCGCCACATCCTGGCGGTGACCTTCACCAACAAGGCCACCGAGGAGATGAAGAGCCGCATCATCGAAGACCTCTACAAGATGGTTAACGAGCCGGATTTCAAGTTCCCGGCGGATCAGATTGCCACGCCCCAGATGAAGGCCTATGCGCATCGCGCGCTCACGGCTATCCTGCACGACTATGTCTCCTTCTCGGTCAGCACCATCGACAGCTTCTTCCAGATGGTTCTCCGTTCCTTTGCGCGTGAGATCAACCAGTACGCCTCCTACCGGGTGGAGCTGGACAAAGATGCCGTGATGCAGCAGGCGGTAGACCGGATGCTCTCTTCGCTGGACGAGACGGGCAACGCGGCGCTGCTCAAGTGGCTCACCGACTATTCGATCGATCAGATCAGCACCGGAAATCGCTGGGACATTTCCGTCCCGCTCTACAATATCTGCTCGCACCTGGTGAATGAGGAGTTCCTGCGTCTGCGCAGAAAGTATCGTGACGGACTCTGGGAGAAGGAGAAGATAGCGGATTTTCAGGATTCCCTGCGGAAGATCATCGCCACGGGCAGCTCCAAGGAGCAGGTTGCCACCGCCAAGCTGCTCGAACAGAACGTCTATCTGTTGGGTATCGTCTCCGACCTCTACGCCCATCTGGGCGAATTGCTCAAAGAAAACAACCTCGTCCTGCTTTCCGAAACGACCGATGTCCTGAACCGCATCATCGATGGCAGCGACACGCCTTTTATCTATGAAAAGGTGGGAACGCGTTTCGACCATTTTATGCTGGACGAGTTTCAGGACACCTCCCGCCTGCAGTGGGAGAACTTCCAGCCGCTGCTCAAGGAGAGCATCGACAATGGGGAGAGTTCGCTCGTGGTGGGGGACATCAAGCAGAGCATCTACCGCTGGCGCGGTTCCGACCTGAACCTGCTGCACAGTGAGGTGGAGAAGCTCTTGCGTGACCCGCAGGACCACGTCCACGCCAAGCAGGGGAACTGGCGCAGCGGCGAGAGGATTATCGATTTCAACAACGCTTTCTTCAAGCAGATTGCGGGGCTGCTGGGGACGCTTGATAAATATAAGGGATTCGCACCTGCCATCGGGGCATATTACAACGATGTCAAACAGACCGTGGCAAACCCGGCGAATGTGGGCAAGGGATATGTCCGCGTGGAGTTCCTCTCCCGCGGCGGCGGCCAGACGGCCCCGGACAGTTGGACAAACCAGGTGCTGGAGAAGATTCCGGCCCTGATGGAAGAACTCTCGCAACGCTATCCCAAGCGCTCCGACATCGCCTTCCTGGTCCGCAGCAATCTTGAAGGCGCACAGGTGGCCGAGACGCTGCTCTCGCTGGGTTATCCGGTGGTGACGGAGGATTCGCTGACCCTCTCCTCGTGCGTGAGCGTCAAGCGGTTGGCCGCACTGCTGACCTTTATCGTAGATCCCGGTAATTCAGTCAATCTGACCTTGATGCGAGGGCTATTCGACACCATTCCGCAGCTCTCCTCCGCAGCCGGTGACGCCGATTCGCTCTATGAGATTTGCGATACGCTGATTCGCAACTATCTGCCGAAGATCCCGGAGGGGGACCAGCCTTTCCTCTTCGCCTTCCTGGATGAGGTGATCGCTTACACCGACAAGTACGGCTCCAACCTGGCCGGATTCGTGGATTGGTGGAAAAAGGGCGGCTCGGAAAAGAAAATCTCCGCGCCCAAGCGCGACGATGCCGTTACGGTGATGACCATTCACAAATCCAAGGGTTTGAATTTCAATGTGGTAGTAATTCCGTTCCTTTACGAGAAGCTCTCCAGTGTCAAGCCGCCCATCCTCTGGTGCGAGCCGAAGGATGAATTCGCCGATATCCGGCTGGTGCCGCTCACGGCCAAGGACGAACTCTCCAAGACGGTCTTCAAGGATCGATATGAAGAGGAGAAAAAGATGCAGTGCCTGGACGCCATCAACATCTGTTATGTGGCGATGACGCGTCCCGTGAAGGAGCTCTATATCTACGCGCCGGTGCCGAAATATCAGAACGACAAACTCCACGGCTCCTATCTTTCCGTGGCGACCCTGCTCTACAAGCACTTGCACACGGATGAGTATGGCAAAGATGATCCCTTCGTGAAAGAGTTTGGCAGCAAGCTCAGCGGGGAACCCTCCGAAGCGTCAGCTGCCGCACCGATCGCGCCCATCCTCTTCCGCAGCCATCCCTACGGCGACAAATTGAGGCTCTCGCTCAAGGGCGGGGAGTTTTTCAGCCGTGAAGAGGGAATCCGCTACCACGACATTCTCTCCCGCATCGATTGCGTTGAGGATCTGCCGCAGGCGGTCGCCGAGGCGGTGCGCGAAGGGATTCTGGGTGCGGCCGAGGCCCCTGAGGCGGAGGCCCGGATTGCCGCGCTGCTCGATTCGGTAGCTGACCGTCACTGGTTCGACGGCACCTACCGTCCCCTGAACGAGATTGCCATTGTGGATGCCGACGGCAAACTGCACCGCCCGGACCGCGTGCTGGTGGAGAAGGAAAAGCCGCTGGGGCAGGGGAGCGCCTTCGTGATTGATTACAAGTTCGGCCACCGGGAGGAATCCTACCGATGGCAACTTCGCCGCTATATGAAATTGCTTAGAGGGATGGGCTACCGCGATGTGCGGGGCACTCTCTGGTATTGTAATGAAAGTGCTGAAGATGTGGAATAAACGAATCCTTTTGTGGGCCACGCTCTTGCTGGCTTCTGCGCCGCTCCCGCTGCGGGCGCAGTTCTATTCGTTCGGTACCGAGCCCTCCTTCGTGGAGTGGCGCCAGATCCGCTCGGAGCACTTTAAACTGATCTACCCGGCGGAGACCGACTCGCTGGCCCGCACCTACCTGATGCGGCTCGAGCAGCTCCGGCCGCTGGCCAACGATCCGGTCCGGATCGATACCAAGCTGATCCCCGTGATCCTGCACGCCCACACCACGCTGAGCAACGGCAGCGTCTCCTGGGCGCCCAAGCAGCTGAACCTGATTTCTTCGCCCAATCCCTACGATTGCACACAAAATCCCTGGCAGGAGCAGCTGGTGATTCATGAGTTGCGCCATGTGGCTCAGACGCAACACTTTACCAAGGGTATCTGGCGCGCGCTCTACTGGGGACTGGGCCAGCAGTCCACCGGAATCGGCATGGGCCTCTTTGCCTCCACCAAGTATCTGGAAGGCGATGCGGTGGTGACCGAAACCGAGTTCACCCGCTCCGGCCGCGGCCGCAGCGCCGAGTTCCTGATGCCGCTGCGAACCGACTACCTGCAGGGCCGCTATCTCAACTGGGAGCGTTCCGCCCTGGGCTCTTTCTTTAAAAATACCTATGACCCCTACGCGCTTGGGTATCTGCTGGTTACTTCCGAGCGTATGCGCACGGGAGATGCCGATTTCATCGGCCGTTTCTACCAGAACAAAGCGGCCCTTTCAGACGTCAGGAGAATCTTCACCGGTTCGGACAAGTGTTATTACTATTCTCGCTCGAAGAACCTTGCCGACGCGCAGCAGCGCTACACCCGGATCTGGCAGGAAGATGCCGAGCGGCGCGGCACCCCGACCGAAGGGTGGCGCCTCTCCAAGCCCCAGCGCCGCTATTGCGATTATTGGGGCGCAGTGCAGGTGACCGATTCGCTCTCACCGATGTTCGGATCGCTCGTCGTGCTCCGTAAAGGTCTGAATTACACGGACGAACTTCTGCAGATTGATACCCTCGGCCGCGAGCGCCACATCCGTTTTCATGCCCCCTACAGCTCCAAATTGAGCGAGACGCCGAACGGAAAGATCTATTGGTCCGAATCGGTGATGCATGATCCCTCGTCGCTCGAAAACTTCTCGGAGATCAAGTATTACGATACCCGCCGGGACCTTCTGGGAACCCTTACCAGGGATACCAAGTACTTTAATCCGGCCGTTTCCGACGACGGCCGCCTGCTGGCAGTGGCCGAGTACCCGGTGGGCGAACCTTCCCACGTACTGCTGCTGGATGCAGCTGACGGTCGTGTGCTGACGCGGGTTGAGGCGCCCGAGAAGGGGCAGGTCTATGAACTGATATTCGTGGGACAGTGGCTCTACCTTACCCTGGGAAGCGACCGGGGGCTCTCGCTGCTGCGCATCCGCCACGGCGAACTCGAGGAGCGCCAGTGGCAAACCGTCATTCCCGCCCAGCAGGCCTCCATTTCTGGATTGCGACACCTCAAGGGGCAGTGGATCTGCTTTGCTTCGGACTACGACGGCGTGCTGAACATCTATGCGCTGCATCCCGTCAACAACCAGATATTCCGTCTGACCAATTCACGCTATGGCGCCAACTATCCCTTCCTGGACGAGAACCACCAGATACTCTATTTCAGTGAATACGACAGCGATGGCTATCATCTGGTTTCCATGAACTTCCGCGAGCTGTGCTGGGACAGGACCGACTTTTCTCAACGGCAGGACGATCCCATCCTGCAGCAGATTCTGGCACAGGACGCCGCTGCCGGCTTCGCTCCCGCCGCGGAGAATCCGGACTATCTGGATGAGGAGAAATATCCTTCCAAGTCCTACACCAAGTTGCTGAATGCCTTTCATATCCACTCCTGGGCTCCCTTCTACTACAATGTAGACCGGATCATGAGTTTTTCCCCGGATACCTGGTACGAGGCGGTGCTGCCCGGTGCAACGGTCTATTCGCAGAACGAACTGGGCGATGCCGTGACGATGCTCGGCTGGTCCTGGTGGGGCCGTCACGCGGGCCATGCCAAGGTCACGGCCACCGTGGCCGATTTCGACGTGGAGGTCTATGGCGATGTGAACAACCTGCGGATGGAGAATGACGGCAGTCAGACCTACCATAACGATATCGGCGTCAGCCTGGACTATCCCTTCAACCTATATGGCGGCGGCTGGTACCGCATGCTGGTTCCCTCCCTGGGCCTCTCCTGGGAAAAGGAGAATGTGCCCACCGGCGAGTGGCAGCGCTGCATCAGCCTGGGCATGCGATACTACCGGATGCTGCCCGTGGCCAAATCGGCCATCTATCCCCGTTGGGGTTTCAGCGTCTCCTCCAATCTGCAACTCTTCACCCAAAGTGAAAGCGAGTTCGCCGAGGCGCTGCTCTCCTGCTATACCTACCTGCCGGGCCTCACGCGCAGCCAGGGCTTGCGCCTCTCTCTGGTAGGGCAGAGCCGGCTCAGCGACCGGGGCGATCCCTCGCTGGCCCTGGGGCTTTCCCTGCCGCGTGGCTACGGACGCCTTTCCACCGGCGAACAGTACCTCAAGGGCTCGGCCGATTATGCCATCCCCGTTCCGCTGGGCGATGTGGCAATCCCCGGATTCCTCTATTTCAAACGGTTACAGCTGATCCCCTTCGGCGATTACGCCCTGGATTTCCTGCGTACGGGCCGTCAGAGCTACTGGTCGGCCGGTGTGTCGGCGTTGGTGGATTTCCACGTAATCCGTATGGCGCCCAACCTGACGGCCGGCGTGCGCTGGTCGTATACCGGCCCGCAACCCGGGGGAGCAAACCGCCATAGCGTAAACATGCTTTTCAATATCGCATTATGACGAATTCCATCACCTTCCTCGGTACCGGTACTTCTCAGGGCGTTCCCGTGATCGGGTGCGACTGTCCGGTGTGTCGTTCAACGGATCCGCACGATCAGCGATTGCGGACGGCGGCTCTGGTGCGCTACGAGGGGCTGGAATTGGTGATTGATACCGGTCCGGACTTCCGCCAGCAGATGCTGCGCGAGGGGATTGTCTGTCCCGACGCCATTCTGCTGACGCATCAGCACAAAGATCATACGGCCGGACTGGACGATGTCCGCGCCTTCAACTATACCCCGCGTGACGGCTACCGCGAGGCGCATCCTTTCCCCATCTACTGCGAGAAACGGGTGCAGGAGTCGCTGCGGCAGGAGTTTTCCTATGCCTTTACGGAGGAGCGCTACCCCGGCATCCCCATCTTTGACCTGCATACCATCACCGAATCTCCCTTTGCCATCCGTGGCGTGGAGATCGTTCCCATCCGCGTGATGCACTATCGGCTGCCGGTGCTGGGATTCCGTTTTGGAAAGCTGGCCTACATCACGGATGCCAACTGCATCCCCGAGGAGGAGATGTCCAAGCTGGAGGGGGTGGAGCTGCTGGTCCTCAATACGGTGCGGCGCGGCCACCACATTTCGCACTTCTCGCTGGAAGAGGCGGTGGCCATGGCGCAGCGCATCGGGGCCCGGGAGACCCGCCTGACGCACCTCTCGCACCAGTTGCCTCCTCACGCAGAACTCTCCGCCGAGCTCCCTGCCGGCATTCAACCCGCCTACGATGGCTTAACCCTTACATTCTGATGAACGGACATTTGTATCTGATCCCTACGCCGCTGGGCGATTATCCGCCGCAACTGGTTCTCACATCCGCCGTGCTGGAATTGCTGCCCCGGATTGAAGTCTTCTTTGTGGAAGAGCTTCGAACGGCGCGCCGTTTTCTTTCCGCCGCCGGCCTCAAGGGGCGTGTGGAGTCGCTGGAGCTGCACGAACTGAATGAGCACACCGCGCCGGAGGAGATCTCTGCGCTGGCGCAGCTGCTGGAGGGACGCGAGGCGGCCCTGATTTCCGAGGCGGGCCTGCCCGCCGTGGCGGATCCCGGCGCGCAACTGGTGGCCCTGG
The DNA here is from genome assembly GCA_017450165.1 of Bacteroidales bacterium. GTDB lineage: Bacteria > Bacteroidota > Bacteroidia > Bacteroidales > UBA932 > Cacconaster. The sequence goes on from JAFSWO010000045.1 coordinate 12,139, forward strand.
CGCATGAAAAAGGGGTGGAGGTGGTGCCCGAGGTGGGCCCCTCCTCGCTCATGATGGCCCTGATGGCCTCCGGCATGAACGGACAGCACTTCGCCTTTGAAGGGTACCTGCCCGTCAAGAGCGACCAGCGCCGCGCGCGGATCGCCGAAGTGGAGCGTCGCTCCGGCCGGGAGCACCAGAGTCAGATTGTTATCGAGACACCGTACCGCAACGATGCGCTGCTCGCCGACCTGCTCTCCACCTGCCATCCGGAGACCCGCCTCTGCATTGCAGCCGATATCACCCTGCCCACCCAGTTCATCCGAACCCTCACCGTGGCCCGCTGGCGCAAAGATATCCCCGTGATCGGGAAGCGCCCGTGTGTCTTTGTCATTCAAGGTTAAATCGTTATGTCCCATCAACCCCGCATAGCCTTCGTCACCCTCGGTTGCAAGCTTAACTTCTCCGAGAGTTCCACATTTGCCCGTCAGTTTGCCACGGCCGGTTACAAGATCGTACGGCCCGTGGACCACAGTGACTGGTACGTGGTCAACACCTGCTCCGTCACGGAGCATGCCGACAAGAAGTGCCGCAATATCATCCGCAAGCTGCACAAGATATCGCCCGATGCCCGGATTGCCGTGGTGGGGTGCTACGCGCAACTCAAACCGGATGAGATTCTCGCTATCGAGGGGGTGGATATCGTGCTGGGCGCCGCGCGCAAGGGCGATCTCTTTGAGGTGGTGACCAGCTATGAGGCGGAGAGCGGACCGGTTTCCGGCTGCATGGCCATCGAGCAGGTGGAGAACATCTTCCCGGCCTATTCGTCCGGCGAGCGGACCCGCTCCTTCCTGAAGGTACAGGATGGCTGCGATTACCGCTGTACCTATTGTACGGTGCCGCTGGCCCGCGGAACGAGCCGCAATCTGCCTATCGCCACGCTGGTGGCCCAGGCACGCGAAATCGCCGCTACCGGCATCTGCGAAATTGTCTTGACGGGCGTCAACATCGGCGACTTCGGCCGAACCACCGGCGAATCCTTCTTTGACCTGCTCAAGGCCCTCAATGAGGTGGAGGGGATTGCGCGCTACCGGATCTCTTCTATCGAACCGAACCTGCTCACGCGCGAAATCATCGGCTGGATGGCCGGCGGACGGACCAAGTTCCTGCCGCACTTCCATATTCCGCTTCAGTCGGGCTGCGACCGCATCCTCAAGGCGATGCACCGCCGCTATACGACGCAGATGTTTGAAGAGAAGATCGCGCTCCTGCGCGAGCAGCTGGAGCGTCCCGAGGAGCGCGGCACGAAAGTCTTCTTCGGGATTGACGTAATCGTAGGTTTCCCCGGCGAGACGGAGGAGGACTTCGAGGCGACCTATCGGCTGTTGGAGCGCGTGAAGCCCGCTTTTCTGCACATTTTCCCCTATTCGCGGCGCGCGGGAACCCCGGCTGCCGAGCGGGAAGACCAGGTGCAGGAATCGGTCAAGACGGAGCGCGTGGCGCGGCTGGAAAAGCTCAGCGACCGCCTGCACGCAGATTTTTGCCGGGCCAACAAGGGCCGCGAGGCGGAGGTGCTCTTCGAGAGTGCCAACAAGGGGGGAATGATGTTCGGCTATACCGACAATTACATCCGTATCGAGCGGGAATACGATCCGGCGCAGATCGGCCGTATCGTGAAGGTTATCGTGTAGGGACGGCTGCCTCTTCTTCCGTCAGCTCCTCTTCTTTCTTCTTCCGGACGAAAACCTTCTTCCAGAGGTCTGAAACCGTATCGAACTCCTCCTGGTAGACGATACCGGCGCCGTTGCGCTGCGTCTGGTCCAGATAGTTGCTGTAACGGTCGGCGGCATGCGAGAAGAGGTTCAGGCGGAGCCGTCCGCTCTTGTTCAGCTTGATCTCCACATCCACGTTACCCACCACCTCACTGGTGCTCGATGAGACATACTGCTGGTTGCCGATGTTGCCGTTGATGGTCACACGGTTGTTGAAGAGCTGTGTGGAAATGGCCACATCGAAGATATCGTTCGTGCCCTGTGCGGCGCCCGGCTGGTAGTTGAGGCCAAGGTCCACCGGAATATCCAGCTGGTGGAAGATGTTGTTGATCTGGCTGGAAACGATCTCCGACGCGTTGGAGTAGAGGATCGTGCTGTTGTTCACGATACCGCTCTGCTCGTCGGGTACGAAGCTGCCGGAGACCAGCAGGGCCAGGGTCTGCTTGAGGTTCTTCTCGTCGGTACTGAGGGCGTTCTCCACGAGTCCCTGGGTGGTCGGATCCAGATCGGGGATATCAATCTTGAAGCTCAGCTGAGGGTTGGATACTGCGCCGGAGATACCGATCGTACAGTTGACCGTACGCCGGGTGGAGACGGAGGTGTTGTCGCCGATGAGCGTCTCGATGGAGGCCTTGGTCTTGTAGAGGGCGTTCATGTTGAACTCAGTCTGCAGGATGTCGCCACCGAAGATGATGGTACCGCCCTGTTCCACGGTGAAGTCCTTGGCGGTGATACCCATCAGGGACATGGTGTAGCTACCGTCTTCAATCACGTAGATACCCTTGATATCGAATGACTTGGGCGCGATATTCATCTCCACGTTACCGTTACCGTGCGCGCGTATGATATCGCCCGTGGCTTCATTGATGTCGATATCGATTTCGGAAGCGGGATCGGCCGAGATCTTGATGTTCAGGGAGAGTCCCTGGCTCTTGACGCGCTCCTTCTCTTTCTGCACGTTACCGGCCACGATCAGGGAGTCGTAGACATCGATATGCGGCCGCTCGGTGCGGCTGATGAAGGTCAACAGGTCGCTCTGGCTCACCACACCGCCGCTGATGGGGATGTGGACCGGGCCCGAGGAAGCGTCCAGGTCAATATCCATCTGCAGGGCTGTCACGGGGCCATAGAGGCGCACGGTACCGGAGCCGAAAGCCTTGCCGTAGAAGCCCTGGTCGGCCTGTGCCGAGGTGGTATTGATGCCCAGCATCTCATCCACCGTGAAGAGGATATCGAAGTCGAGGCTCTTGAAGTTGTTGAAGCGGATTCCACCGCGCGCGATACCGGTGTTGCCATATTCGTCGGCGACGTCCACATCTGTAAACTCAATGCCGTCCGTGGTCACTTCAAACTCACCGTTGCAGATGTAGCGGACGTTGGTGAAGGGGATCCGGCAGCGCGTCTCGTTGAACCGCATGCCGTTGCTGCTGATTTCCAGACTGTCCAGCGGGCCCGCTACGTGAATGTCGCCGCTGATGGAACCGCCCATCTCGTCCAGGATATCCACGACAAATGGATCCACCCAGCCCACGTTGAACTCCACGAGGGAGAGATCCATTGACAGCCGTTTGTCGGCGGGACGGAACCAGCCTTCCAGGATGAGGGGCTCCTCCTCGCCGAGGTAGTTGTCCACCACAATGTCGAACCGTGACTCCTCCGCATTCCAGTTGCATTCGAGATCGGCGTCTCCCAGGGCAATGCCGTCGGCCGAAAGGTCGCGACCTGAGAAGGTAGCCTGAACGCCCATCTCCTTGGCCAGCAGACCGGTGGCCTGCGCCTCGCCGGTAAAGACTCCCTTGAGTTGCATGTCGTTGCGGAAGATGGCGTCGAACGGTTCAATATCGAATTGGTTGACAGCCAGATATAGCGTATCCGTAGGTTTGTCGGAGATTACGCCGTCCAGGCTGATATACTGTTCGCCGTTGCTGATGTCAAATCCTTCCAGTGCGATATTGCCTTCGCGGTAGTAGAGGGTGGCGGGGGCGATATCCCACGTGCCGGCCTGTTTGATGGAGATCTCCGAAGGGAGGCAGTCCGCCACGAAGATGTAGGGCTCCTTCTTGCGGTCCGGGAAGGTGACGACGGTATTCACATGGCCGTGGCCGCCTTCGTAGCGGGAATTGTCGTAATTCAAGGCTACGCTGAGGGTGTTGTCCTGCAGCGAGGCGGCAATCGCGTCCTGGTGCAGGATCAGGTTGCCGAACTGCAGCACATCGGTGTAAATGGTGGCGTCAAGCGGGCCGTGGCTGTTGTCGCCCTTGACATAGATGCCGCGGATGAAGTTGTCCTTGATGGCCACCAGTTCGGACTGCAGCCCGATCTCCACCTGGTCGCAGCCGTCGATGTCGATCAGCAGACGCGAGCCTTCGCTGATATAGAGATCCGGCATCACGAAGGCAAAGAGGGGGCGCAGGTCTTTGGTCTTGAAGATCAGCGTGCCCCGGCAGTCGCCGCCGTGCTGCTCGCCACTGGTAGTGATGGGAATCAGGTTGCCCAGTTCGGCCTTGAGCAGGTTCATCAAGTCCTCCACCAGGTGGGAAGGATGGTCGGTACCGCGGTAGGTAGCCTCGGCCAACTTGGAGTTCAGCGTGACCGTATAGTCGCCGGTGGTGTCGTTCTCCGCACGGACCACTATATCACCGATATTGTAGAACTCGCTGTTAACGAAACCGTTAACGTTGCTCAGCGTGACGTCGCCCGTAAAGACGCCCTCCCGGGAGCGCACCACGTCGGCATCCGCCATCATGCTGAACCGCGCACGCTCGCGCTTGTCCAGATGGAGGGCATGCAGGTCGGCCCGCGCCAGGTCAAAGGCAATCTTGTAGGCATTCTCCGCATCAGGATTCAGGTCCAGGTCGGCGGAGGTGATGAAATAGAGGTTCGGGTCCACGCTGGCAGCGTTGAGAAGCAGTCGGTTGTTCTCGAGTGATCCGGTCGCCTCGATATCGCTGTAGGTGTAGCCCTTGTATTCGATTCCTCTCACGAAGAGGTTCTTCAGGTTTACGATCGGGCTCTTGGAGAGCTTGGCGTCGAAGTGCGTATCCACGTTGACCTTGCCCAGATCCTTCACGCCCAGGTATTTACCGGCATCCAGGCCGAGCGTGGTGACGCTACCGCGCACGAAGGGAACGCCGTCAGGCTCCACGCGGTAGATGGCCTCGGAAACGATTCCGCCGGTCTTCCGGGAACCGAGCCGTACCTTGGCTTCTGCCTCCTTGAGGGTGCCGTGCAGTTCGCCATTGATCTCAATCAGATCGGCCGGTGCCTTGGCCAGCAGGGTGGAGGCGTCAAACTTCGGATTGATGCCGCGAATCACCTCCGCAATATCGCGTGCGCAGGTATTGGAGCGGTGGAGCGTGGCATCCACGCGCGTACGGTTGACATCAGGAAGTCCCTTGACGCGCGCGGAGAGGACCAGGTTGGTCAGGCGCGATTCGGACTGGAAACGCAGGTGGTCTGCCCGCAGGTCGCCCAGCTTGCCCTTGACCTGTCCGCTGAGATAGCCCTTGGCATGCAACTGCGCGAGATTCGGCAGGAAGGCCTGCACCGAAGCCAGGTCCAGGCAGGCGTCGGTGAACTCGGCGTCCATCTCCACCTTCTCCAGGAAGTTGGCGAAGTCGGCCGGGGATTCGTAGTAGAGGGCGATATGCGGCGCGTCAATGTCGCTATAGGCGTCCTTAAGACGGAAATTGTTCAGGTAGAGCATCTTGTCCGACATCAGGATGCCTGATGCCAGGCTGTAGCGGTTGCCCTGTGCGGCCTCCGTGAAAGAGAGCTCCCGCAACTGGCCATAGACGTCGCCGCCATACTCCAGGTGCTCTGCGAGCAGGGTGAAGTCCTCGATCTGCAGTCCTTTCTCCGCGTAGGTGAAGTCCAGGTCACTGACCGCGACCTTCTCTGCCTTGATGGATTTCCACGGCAGGCCGCCGGATTTCTCCGGTTTGTCGGATGCCTTCTTCGGATTCTGGCTCTCGAGGAACGCATCCATGTTGGTCCGGCCATCCGGCAGGTCGCGCATCGTGGCGCGGCAGCGCTCCAACGTTACGCGCCGGATGTCCAGTGTGTCACTCCGCAACGTGCGGCTGTCCGCCTCCAGCAGGACCTTGCCCGCATAGAGGAGGGTGTCGCCCGTCGGCTCCAGTACGGTGACGTCGGTCAAGATCAGGGTATTGAAGAGGGCGTAGCGGATATCACCCACCTGTACGCTGCCGCCCAGGTTCTTGGAAACGGCCTTCAGCGCCTTGTTCCCTACAAAGGTCTGTATGGCAGGTATTTGAACGAGCACAGCTGCCGCCACGGGGATGAGAATCACCACCGCCAGCAGGCTGAGCAAGATCCGTTTCAATACCTTCATATCAGCGCACAGTAAGGTTAATCTGCCAAAAATAGGAATTTTTTTCGTATTTTCGCGCAACAAATGCCCTGTAGTTACGTATGAGCCTGACCATTCTCGGAATTGAATCCTCCTGTGACGACACCTCTGCTGCCGTCATCCGCGACGAGTATCTGCTCTCCAACGTGATGGCCTCGCAGGAGGTGCATCGCCGTTACGGTGGCGTCGTGCCGGAGCTCGCTTCGCGCGCGCACCAGCAGAATATCGTACCTGTGGTATCGCAGGCGCTGGATCAGGCGGGCATCAAGATGGAGGAGGTCGATGCATTGGCCTTCACCCGCGGTCCGGGCCTGCTGGGCTCGCTGCTGGTGGGCACATCCTTCACCAAGGGGCTCGCCGTGGCTTCCGGTAAACCCATCATCGAGGTCAACCACCTGCAGGGACATATCCTTTCGCACTTTGTCAAGGTTCCCGGCGCTGAGAACCGACAGCCGAAGTTCCCCTTCCTCTGCCTGCTCGTGTCGGGTGGCCACACGCAGATCGTGCGCGTGGACAACCATCTGGATTTTGAGATTCTGGGCCGCACGATCGACGATGCGGTGGGTGAGGCCTTTGACAAGTGCGCCAAACTGATGGATCTGGGCTATCCGGGCGGTCCCGTGGTGGACACACTGGCCAAGGAGGGCGATCCCAAGCGCTTCCGTTTTGCCAAGCCCAACATCCCCGCCCTGGACTACAGTTTCAGCGGCATCAAGACCTCGCTGCTCTACTTCCTGCGCGACCAGCTGAAGGAGGATCCGGATTTCCTCAAGAACAATATGGCCGACCTCTGCGCTTCGTTCCAGAAGGACCTGATAGATATTCTGCTCAAGAAGCTGATTCTAGCGGTCAAGGAGACTGGAATTCGCGAAGTAGCCCTCTCGGGCGGCGTTTCTGCTAACTCGGGGCTGCGCGCGCGGATTGAAGAGGAGGGGCGCAAGCGCGGCTGGAACACCTATCTGCCTGCCCTGCGCTTTACCACCGACAACGCGGCGATGATTGCCATCACCGGTTACTACCGCTACAAGCGCGGACTTTTCGCGCCGCTCGATATCGCACCGATTTCCCGTTCTGCAGAATACGGTGACCGATGAAAGAGTTCGAACTTGCTTTTCCCCTGCGCCACACGCCGACGGAGGCCGATCTGACGGCCGCCGCTGCGCGTGCCTTGGGCATCTCTCCGGCCAAGGTGTCCACGGTGAAGATTCTGCGCCGATCGCTGGATGCCCGTGGCGAAATCCTCTACCGGTATCGCGTAGCGGCTACGGCGATGGGTGAGGCACCTATAGAAGATTATAAACTCCCTGACTATAAGAACGTTTCTGCAGCTGAGCCCGTAATCGTCGTGGGCAGCGGCCCCGCCGGCATGTTTGCGGCCCTGCGTCTGCTGATGGAGGGCAAAAAGCCCGTGATTCTGGAGCGGGGCGTGGATGTCCATGCCCGCAAAACCGATATCGCAGCCCTCTCTACGGCCGGACGCGTCAACCCCGACTCCAACTACTGTTTTGGAGAGGGAGGCGCCGGCACCTTCTCGGACGGTAAGCTCTTTACGCGCTCCAACAAGCGCGGCGACATCCGCGAGGTGCTGCACCAGTTGGTGGCCTTCGGTGCGGATCCCTCCATTCTGGTGGATGCCCATCCCCATATCGGCAGCGACAAATTGCCTCTGATCGTAGAGAACATCCGCAAGGGCATCGTGGAGCACGGCGGCGAGTATCACTTTGGTGCGCGGGTAGAGGATTTGCATCCGGTGGAAGGGCCAGGCAAGCGGCAATGGAAAGTAGTCTGTGCCGGCGGCCTGACCTTTACGGCCAGCGCGGTCATTCTCGCTACCGGCCACTCCTCGAGGGATTTATACCGGCTCTTTGCAGAAAAGGGCTGGGCGCTGGAGGCCAAGGGATTTGCCTTGGGCGTTCGTGCCGAGCACCCGCAGTCACTCATCAACCGCATCCGCTATCACGGCAAGTATCAGCCAGATATGCCCGCTGCCGAATATGCACTGGTTACCCAGGCGCAGGGCAGGGGCGTCTTCTCCTTCTGCATGTGTCCGGGCGGCATTCTGGTACCGTCAGTCTCTGCACCGGGTGAAGTGGTTCTCAACGGCATGTCCAACTCACAGCGCAACTCGAAATGGGCCAATGCCGGCATCGTCTGCTCCGTGGAGCCTGGCGATGTGCCGGAGTATGACAAATATGGGATCTTTGGACTGCTGGAATTCCAGGAGGCGGTGGAGCGTAAGATGTATGCTTTCTCCGATTCCATCCAGGCCCCGGCCCAGCGCATGATGGACTTCTGCCGAAAGGCGCTCTCCGCATCGCTGCCGGCAACCTCCTATCATCCCGGCGCTGTCTCCGCGCCGCTGCATGAATTGCTGCCGGACTTCGTCTACACGCGCCTGCGTGAGGCATTCCCGGCCTTCAGCCGTCAGATGAAGGGCTACTACACGAACGATGCGCTGCTGCTCGCCTGCGAGTCCCGCACCTCTTCCCCCGTGCGCATCCCGCGCGATCCTGAATCGATGGAATCCCTCTCCTGTCCGGGCCTTTACCCCTGTGGCGAAGGCGCCGGCTACGCCGGAGGCATCGTCTCCAGCGCCATCGACGGCATCCTCGCTGCCTCTGCTATTGCCCGGACTGCTTCGAGGTAACTGCTGCGCAGGGACAAAAACAGCCTTGCGGCGAGTCCCTGCTCCGCAGTTACGCTCTCCGCAGGTCCTGTCAAATCAAAAGATCTTCGACGGTGAGTTTGGGGACGTAGTGGACCCCCTCTTTGCGGAAATACTTGAGGGAGTCGCCCTGGTGGACGGGGAGGAGGAAAATGCGCTCCAGACCCTTGCCAAGGCCGATGACAGCCCGCGGCTTGAGGGGAAGATCCAGCGCCTGCTGAAGGGCGTCAGGCTGGAAATTCAAGATGATGATACCGTTCAGTCCGCGGCTGACCGCACTCAGCAGAATGCTTTGCGCCGCGATTCCCAGATCGATATCCACGATGCGGTCTTCCGCCCGCACGCTGCAGATCACGATATAGCCTTGCGGCTCCTGACCCGGATGGGGGAGATGCTCCTCCGGCAGCGCGGCACCCAGCTTGACAAGCGGATGTACCTTGTACGCCTCCTCCGAGGGCACCAGTCGGAACCGCAGGCTCTGCGCATTCATCCCCGAGGGACAGAGCGTTGCGGCCGCAACCAGTTCCTTGAGCGCCGCGTGCGACAGCTTCACCGTCGCATCATAGCCTCGGTGGCTCCGGTTTTTCTTAAGCAGACTATCCAGCGACGGATGGTTGCGTATCACCTTGGGCCGCACCTCCCGCAGCGCCTCCATCTTCTTCTCCAGATAGTTGTCCGCCATACTTTATTTGATATAATCCTCAATCAAGCGGAAGAGCAAATCATTCAGCTTTTCGACTTGGAATTCGCCGACAGTCGGAACCAGATGTCTGTTGCCGACGCCGCTGTCATCGGTCAGGAAAGTGTAGGTTCCACCCGTTACGATAGCGAAATCACGGCACATGAACTCCGTGCTCTTGTCGGAAGTGGAAGCCAGTACTGGAATGAGGCGGATGCCCATTTCGGAATACGTCCTGATGGATGCCTGCAGGCTCTCGACGACCCCCTGATGGTCGATATGGGCCGGCGCATCCAGTAACAGAAAGGCCAGGCGGGCACGGGCTTTGGTATTCCAGGAGAGATTTTGAATGGATGTTTCCAGGCCGGAGTGGACCGCTTCCGGAAGGTCACCGCCTCCTTCGGCATCCTGCTTGCGGACAAAGGCGCTCGTCTTGGCGGGGGTCGTGAAATCGTCGTAGCGGGTCAGATAGCTATCTCTTGTGTCGCGGTAGATTTTGTCGCGGTAGAAGACGGCGGCTGTCCGGATGGTGATACTCTCCTGGCTCTGGGCAACTCGCTCCAGGATAGAGAGTAAATCTTCTTTAAGGAATGCGATTTCATCGCCCATCGACCCGGTCGCATCGACGATAAAGGCGACATCGGCCCTGGCTTCCGGTGCGGTGGTGCTGGCGACGTACGTATTGATTTTGGCTTCATCGGTGAAAGTCGTAACTACGGGAGCGGTTTCCTGCAATACGCCGTTGATCCGAATCTGCAGGCTGGTCGGGGCCCGTTCCTGCCCGCGGGCGGCAAAGAGATCGTACCAAAGCTGGGCGTCGCCCGCATTCGATGTCCGGGCTTTCCAGACAACGGTGCCGCTCTCCAGCAGTTCGACGGTCGCGCCGACAACCGGTTTGCCGGAAGCATCCTGTACGTGCAAGGCATAACGGGATGCGGTGTTGAACCCCCAGTCGGCAGCCATCTTGCCGTAGTCGGGAACTGCCTGCTGCGGCGCATCAGGATTGGGCTCTCCGGGTTTGGCGGTCATCAGTCCGCCCCAATAATCCCAATGCGCGAGATCGGACCACTCGCCCGCTGTCAGCACGCCTGCCGTTCCGGAACCGGGGCCGGACGGTTCTCCCGGCCCCGGCAGCCCTGTTACGTCGATTCCATAGCGCCCGGAAACGGACGAACCGTCGGGCCAATCGGATGTTGAGCAGGCCATGAAACTGGAAAGCAACGCGAACAGGATTCCCAGGGAAACAAATCTTTTCATCGTTTTTTTAGTCAATTATTATCAGAACGACTGGAAGCCGCTCCACGACGTATTCGCCTCCGCCGTAGTCTGCAGCGCGGCAGGCAGGTTCGCAAAGAGGTCAAACCCTGTCCACGTCTCAATCTGGTCTACGCTTACGGCGAAATTGTAGTAAAACTCGGTATCTTTATCGTACTCCCGATGATCGAACCAGAAACCAATGGCCATAGCATTCGTGATATTACCATTGGCATCGCGTGATACCTTCAGCAGGGCTTTCCAGTAATAATTCGGGATAGGCAGGCTGGCAGGGTTGGCATTTTGACCGCCTGCTCCAGTGAGGTAATTGATAGTCTCATTGCCGTTCACCTTGCGATAGGTTGGACCGGTCACCACGTAGACCGTATCGGTTCCCGATGTCAAACTGCGTACGGCACCCTCCAGGGTCCCCCAGATGCTGCCGTTGAACTTGTTCTGCAACTGCGGCGTCTGGTTGGTGGAATAGTACGTTTGCAGATTCATCGTGTCGTCGCTCTTGCGGGAAGCATTCGGAATCTGGTGCCCGCGCGCATACGCAGAGGCATTGTACATTGTTCCGTAGCTATTGCTGACGATATTCACCTGCTTGTTGTTTGCAATGTTCGGGTTGTAACGCCAGCTGCTGGTACTGCCTGAGCCAGAAGTATGGGCAGCAGTCAGTGGATAGGCCACCCAAAGTGACGCATACCAGGTATAGCTGTAATTGTACGAGTAATTCCGATTAGCCGCCGTCTGTGTGCCGCTGCCGTAGAACTGGCCCACAAAATCCTCGCTGCCCGTCACGGCAGGAAGCTCGAGCCAACCCGTCTGCGGATAGGATACTGCAGCCGATGTGGTGAAGGAACGGACGTCTCCATAACGATAAACATACTCGCTCGTCGCCTCGTTATACTCCAACACGTACGCCTTATAGTAATAGGTAGTCGTGGAGGAGAGACTGGTCAGTTCCTGATTGAAACTGCCGGAAGCCACTTCGCCCGGTGAAGAGGCATAGAGTTCGTTGTTCAGATTGCCCGCGCTGGTACCCCAGTAGAAGCCGGCCTCGTAGACCCTCCCAGTTGCACCTGTAAAGGAACCCTGCAGCGTCGCTCTAGCCGAACCAACGCCCGTCGCTGCCGACGTCGTCACCGTAGAGGTGGCCACAGCTTTTGTCCGGAACGATTCCTCTGAACCCACCACCTCCTGACCACCTTCAACCACATAAGCCTTGAAGTAGTAGGTGGTATTGGCGGTCAGCCCGCTAATTGCCTTGCTGAAAGGTGAAGACGTACCACCCGCAGCGACCTTGTTTCCAAGGCTGCCCGAGGTGGTTCCGTAGTAGAAACCCGTTTCGGAAATCGCCCCCGTCTCCCCGGTGAAGGAGCCCGACAGGGTTGCCCCTGTCGAGCTCACTCCACTCGGAATGCTGGCGGTCGTCACTGTTGCTGTGGGCTCATCACCCCCGGCGCCGCCGCCGGATCCACTTCAGTTGGTCGTATAGATTATCTTGTCGAATCTGAGGAATCCGTTAGCTGTTCCGGTATTGTCAGTAACAATCTCTATCTTGTAGTATTTATCCGCAGCCGGACTAGTAACTATTGCAGAGGCATCTCCAGTTCCGCTGATACTTATATTGTAAGTGTCTTTTGTGGAGAAGTCAGAGGAAGAGGAAACATAGAGTTTTGCGGATGTAATGGGACTCGTCTCTACTTGAGTGATATGCAGAGTAACAGTCCGGATTGCCTCAGAAATCGCACTGTTGGTAGTAATCGTTGGAGTAGATGCCGTAGTCTTCCTTCCGGCACGCATCGTTGTCCAGTTGCTATTACCACCGTTGTTAACGTTGGCCAACGTCAATGCCAAGCCATCACATGTATTGACAAACGAGCCAGTGTAAGAAGTTACATTTGTATCGAACGTAGTACCTTTTGCAAATGTGATAGTATACGTTTTTCCGCTCGAAATAGTGGCAGTCGTACTTGCAGATGCAGAATTAGCATCAGAGGCCGAAGCAACAACTGTAACATCATATGTTCCGTAGTCTGCCATTGTAAAGGTATGGCTTCCTGCCGCACTAGCATTATAGTTCTGAGTTCCACATGAAACAACATAACTGATGGCTTCTGAGGAACCTGATGCTGCGCCCCATGTTACAGTAATCTGCTTGTTAGCATCATCTGTAGAAACCGAAAGAGTCCCCGCCGCAAGATACTTTGTTCCATTGAGAGAAGAGATGTAGTTGCTTTGATACATCTCTTTTGTTGAGTTGTAGAGATATAGATACCCATAGACAACTACTTCGTCAGCAACAGAAATCTCTGAATTAGATGTGAAATCCGTATTACCAACATTTCTTCCACTGTAGATATTCAGCATGTTGGATTTGGTACCATCCACAGAAATATCATATGTAACTGAATGATACGTGCTACTGTATGATCCTACTTGTGCAACGATACCTGACACATATACCTGTTCAGCGGACTTCTGTCCAGAAGTGTAACTGGCAATTATTGCCAAAGCTTCTGTTACAGTGTAAGGATGCTCAAGCGAACCATCATTCGCATCAGTGCTCGTTACTGTAATAGTATATGATCCAACAGCAGCACTGTAAGTAGCATCGCCATCGAATGAGGCAGTTATAGTGGCCGAACCGACAGTACCATTAAGAGTTACGACACCTGTTGAAGCATTAACTGTTCCAATTGAAGCTCCAGAAAGAGCATAAGTAATATTCTCTGTAATGGCGCTGACGTTAGGACTTGCAGTTGCTGTCTGGCCTGTGCATGAGCCATAAGTGTCGGTATCATAATCAAGAGCTGCAGAAGCGAAAGATAGTGTAACTGGAATTTTTGGATTAATCTTTATCTCCTTAATCTGATAGCCACCGGTTGGAGACGTAAACTCAATAGAGACTTTACCGGATAGCGGTGTTGCATTTGAGAAAGTATACTCCGTAAGAGAGGTAACGCTATTAAGTGTTTCTGAGCCAAGAACAGTATTTCCTACTTTTACAGAAAGGGTTACCTCCTTCCCGCTATTAGTCTTAGCATAAACTACAACTTTTTCGACATTTGTTACAACGTTATTGGACGAAATTGTAGCCTCATTCGTGTTCGAACTAGTATTTAGTGCAAGGATATTGCTAGTATAATTGGCATAATTGGCCGCAAGTTTCCAGTTGATTGTTGTGCTCTCGCTAGTTAAATCAACATTACCAGAAGTGGAGTTCCATGGATTAGAAGTGAAGGTATAGTCCCAATCGGAAGCCTCCACATTTGCATATACTGTGGCCGCGGATACGTGACTATCTTCAATACTAATATTGAGGGTGGTTATCTTGCCACTTTCCAGGACAATGCCACTACCAGGTACAGTTATGTCTTTCGAGATGTTATAATGTTCAGTTGTAGCACTCAAAGTGAGAGTGCTGCCAGAGGCTAGTGTTTGAGGATAAACGATGAAATAAGCCGCATTGGAGCCATCAATTGCGAATTGAGTGGGAGCGGTATATTCAGCTGTGACAGTTGTAGACTGTCCAGAGTATAGTTCTCCCAATTCCTGATTCACCATGTCTATATAAACCCTACCAACTAGGTTTGATGCCGCCGTAAGAGAAACTGTAGTCGGGTGCTCGGACGATAAATCATAAGCGGGAGAGTCATCTATAAGCACCACTTTTACTATTGCTCCAAGTCTAGCGAACTGCAGGTTTTCTATCGTTGTAGTAGTATTGGTAGAAACCGTGAAAGACTTGGATACCATTATGTCGGCAGTGCCATCAAAAGAGGTTGCCGTAGGCCTTTGAGTCAATGGTATGTCTACTTTTGCACCATTAGAAGAAACCCCATTACTAGAGTGCGGGTAATAAGCATAATAGGTCCCAGCAGAACTTACTTTTCCGCTAAAAGTAGCAGAAACAGCAGTTTCTCCATCGCCAATAGAATTTTCAGCGAAAGTCACATTTGTAGAAGTTCCGTTTGAAACACCGATGGCATCTCCGTCACACCACTTAGGAGTGGCGCCATCCATTAGAGTCCTACTGGAAGGTTGAACGTCTGGATTGCCAGCTATGAGAGTTACTTCAATAGGGTCATTGACTGTAGTAGATGAATCTTTGGCGCAAGAAGCGAATAGCGCTATTAAAGCAACAAACGAGAAGATATATTTGAATGTCCTTTTCATAAGCGCAAGTATTAGAGGTTATACGTATTGCCATCCTCAATGTCGCCACCGGCGGCACCGGGATCACCATAGCGAAGACTCTGGCAGAAAACGCCTTGAACTTTCACCTCGAAGCATTTTGCCTTCGGGGCACTGTAAACCGATTTTTCAGTTTTCATAAGATATTGAGTTTAAGATTGTTGGCGGATTACACGTTTACAAACCGCAAAGATACGAAAACTTCGCACATACGAGCACGCCCGCATACGCGTACGCGAGCGATTTATTAGAAACTTATGAACAACCTGTACTGCAAGTAGCTGGAGGGCGTATGACGGACGGGAGCAGGAGGGAAAGGGACTCGGTGCAACTCTCTCCGTCACTATTACGGCTAAAGATTATCAATCTCTTTCAATAAGCAGTAGGGATTTGTATCCAATCTATCGAATAATAATGCCTCATCATATCCTAAAAATCGGGCGTATTTCGTTAGAAGTAAGTAGTTAGCGAGTGCCTGAGCTGAACTCTTTACGCCTCGTGGATCAAAGCAGATTGCCTCATGATGAGCTATGCGGTTTCGAAAAGTTTTTAATGTTTTTAACTCATTGTAAATAACTCTCTGGCCAAGGCCTTTATCCCTTTGTGGAAAAACGCGAAGTATTGATTGTCCTCCCAGAGCAAAGGGGCGTCTGGAAAACAAGTGTATCCAAAACCCCAGGGTCATAGACGAAACAACTTTGTCGCTCGAATAGAACCCTTTATCATCAAGATTTCGTATTATTCTTTCAACAGCGTTTTTATGAGGATGATTCTCCAACATCCCGTTTGGGGCAAGTTGGTGCCGTATCCAATCTGAATCAGAGAAGACTCTCTTGTAGTGGGCATTGATCGCGTTTCTTAGAACAACTTCAAATACATTAAGTAGCGGGTAGAACTTTTGACATAACGAGATGTTGCAGCGATAAAGTATCATCGCGTTTTCTGAATCGCCATTACTTGCTATCAAGTACTTACCAAGTCTCGCCCGTGAGAAAGCGATTTCATAGTCGCTATAATTCATCGTCATTTGGCTAGTTTTATTTGGAGGTTATAAAAGAATATGTACCTTTGTGTTGTCGTCCCGTGTGTCCCTGAGCAATCAAACATACGGGTTTTGTTTTTCTAGGACATCTACCAATATTTATGGCTAAGATAAGCTCATTTCCGGCAGTGTAGTGACCATTCGGAACAAAAAATGGTTCTTGGTAAGAATTTGAAAATCAACAAAATATTGCATTTTTTTAAAAAGAACTCAATAGCCGTTTTTGAAAAAACATTGGAAGTGTTCCAAGGGGTCCAATAGGTGGACCACCTGCGACGCTAGACGGTAGAACGGGCGAAAGACGGTCGGGAGCAGGAGGGAAAGGGCCCCGGAGCAAAGGCGGAATAGCGAGCGGACCAAAGGCCGCCGCCTCGTGTGAGAACTTGTTTGACGACCGTTAGGCGCAGGCGAGCGAAGCGAGAATGCGACTAAAAGGGAGGAGTTTCGAGCAAGGCGGCCGACGTCCGCGAGCAGCCTTTGCGACATTGGTCCCGCCCCGTCCTGCTCCCGCCGCCCGCCCGCCACTCGCGAGCCGCGATGAGAATAAAAAAGGCCACCCTTTCGAGTGGCCTTGTATCGGTCAGGTATGACCGATTATTTTCCGCAGCCGCCTTCGCAGTCGGAGCAATTGCCGCTGCAGCGGTGGGCGAGTTCGCCGTGGAGGCCTTCAGCGAGTTCCTTGTCGGTAGCTTCGCGGACAGAGACGACGGACCCGGTGAAGTGCAGGGTCTTGCCGGCGAGTTCGTGGTTGAAGTCCATCTTGACCTTCTCGGCGCCGATTTCCAGCACGCGGCCGGGAACCACGCGGCCGTCGTTGGTCATCATCGGGATGGTGGCGCCCACGGTGATGCGCGGATCCATCTTGCCGTCGGCCTCGAACATCGTGCGGGGCAGGTCAATCAAGGCGCTGGCGGAATAGACGCCGTAGCCCTCTTCGGGGGAGAGTACGAAGTCAAAGCTTTCGCCTACCTCTTTGCCGAGGACAGCAGCTTCAAACTTGGGCAGGAGATAGCCCATACCAAAAATAAACTCAAGGGGTTTGTCGGCATCGGCGCGATCGCGCTCGGCACCTTCGACCTCCAGTACATACGAGAGGGCGACTACTTTGTTGTCGGAGATTTTCATATTATTCAATTCGGTGAATCTTGAAGTTAAAGGCCGCGATCAGGATGGCGATCACCGGCGTGATGAGGCAGAAGATGGCGAAGGGGAAATAGACCATCGTCGCCACGCCCAGAACGGTGGATTGGATCACGGCACAGGTATTCCACGGGACCAGGACGGAGGTGACGGTGGCTGAATCGCCGAGCGTACGGCTCAGCAGTTCAGGCGCATAGCCGAGCTTCTTGTAGGTGGGGGCGAACATCTTTCCAGGGAGCAGGATGGCCATATACTGGTCCGAAAGAATCATATTGGAGACGATGCAGGTGCCTACCGTGGTGGCGATGAGCGAGCCTGCTCCGCGGATGAGCTTGATGAGTGCATTGGTGATGGTCTCGAGCATTCCGCTGCCTGCCAGGGCGCCGCCGGCTGCCATGATGCAGATTACCAGCCAGATGGTGCTGGTCATGCCGGACATGCCGTGAGTGGAGGTCAGGTTGTCCAGCAGCGGATTGCCGGTGCTGACCGCGATGGGGCTGGAGAGCATCTTGAAGATGGCCGTGATGGCGTTGCCCAGACCGGAACCTTCACCCGTGATCTGCAGCACAATCTGCGGCTGCATCCAGAAGGCGACCAGGGCGCCGACGATGGCCGAGATGAAGAGCGTGATGAAAGCCGGTACCTTCTTGACAACCATGAAGATGGTGAGGCAGGGAATCAACAGCAGCCAGGGGGAGATATGGAACGATCCGCTGAGGGCGGTGAGTTCGGCGGTCATATCCACCTCGGCGGTGACGGGGACCGTGAGGCCCACGATCAGATAGACCGCGAAGCAGATGACGAAGGCAGGAACGAGCGTGTACAGCGAATAGCGGATATACTTGTAAAGGTCTGAACCTGCGACGGTTGCAGAGAGGTTGACGGCATCGGAGAGCGGGGAGAGCTTGTCGCCCAGATAGGCGCCGGAGATGATGGCGCCGGCGAGCCAGCCGACGGGCAGGCCAATCAGTTTGCCGGCCGTAAGCATGGCTACGCCGATGGTTCCCACCGTGGTCCAGGAGCTGCCTGCCAGGATGGAGACGAGGCTGCAGAGCAGAAAGGTGATGAGGATAAAGAAGCGCGGGCTGATGATCTTCAGGCCGTAATAAATCATGGTCGGCACGATGCCGGAGAGCATCCAGGTAGCGGTCAGGGCCCCGATGGCAAGCAGAATGAGCAGCGTGGGGGCCGTCTGGCGGATGTTATCGGTGATGTCTTCCTCCACCTTGGTCCAGGGAACCTTGAGAAAGAGGATGGCGATGGCTGCCGTCAGCAGGGTGGAGAGCAGCAGGGCGATCTGGATGGGACCGGAGGTGGCCTCGTCGCCGAAGAAGATTACGCTGAGCGCCAGCAGGGCCATAAGCACCAGCAGGGTAGCGATGGAGAGCAGGAGTCCGGGTTTCTTCATAAGTCTCTAAATGCCACTGAAATTAACTCCTTCAAAGGCCAGCGAGGGAATGGTCCAGCGGGAGGAGTTGCGGGGATCGTCGCCGACGGCAATCAGGTGCCGCCACAGGTCGATCATATTGCCCGTGATGTTCATCTCCCGGACGGGGTGCGTCACAACACCGTTTTCAAAGAGGAAACCGCGGATGCCGTAGGAGAAATCTCCCGTTCCGGAGTTGCAGTTGCCGCCGTTGAAGTCGGTGATGAGGATTCCCTTGCCCACCTCTTGCAGTAGGGCCGCCAAATTTAACACTTTTTCGGGACTTTCCCCGCTGCGCACGAAGCGGAGCACCGACGGGCCGTCGATGGTGACCGGAACGCCCATCTTGGCCGCGTAGTAGTCGGAGATGAAATAGTTGTTCAGAACGCCTCGGGAGATGATTTCCCGGCGGGCCGTGGCGATGCCGTCGTTGTCGAAGAGGCGGGAGCCGGGGAGGCCCGGGAGGAAGGGATCGTCCACCAGCGTGAGGCGCTCGGAAAAGCACGGCTTGCCCAGGGCGTCCAGCAGGAAGGAGTTCCGCTGCTGCAGCGAACCGCCGCTTATGGCGCGGATGATGGGGGCCACCACCTTGGACGAGCACATGTTATCGATCACGATGTTGTAGCTTCCGCTGCGCAGCCTGCGGGGATTCAGCTGATCCAGCGCACGTTGCAGGGCACGGCGTCCGCAACCCTCGCAAGGGGCTTCGTCCAGCCGGACGCCGCTCTCGTACCACCAAGACTCGGGCTTTTCGTCGCCCCGGCCGCGGATGGAAACCGTGGCGTTGATGGTGTGGGTGGTCTGCAGGGTTTCTCCGTGGAAGCCCTGACTGTCAGCCGTATAGGAATAGTCGACGGTGTCGCCCCACTCGGTTTCTACCGAGAGCAGGCGGGGATGCCTGCCAAAGATCTCCGCGGAGGCGGTCATGGCGCGCTCTCGGCGGAGTTCAGGCGTCAGCGACTCGACGGCCGGATCGTATTGCTGAAGATCGACGGCCGGGCCGTGGTAACAAAGGGCGGGGTCAGGGAGACGGCGGCACTCGTCGCGCGTCATCAGACGCGTGGAGGCGGCCGCATTGCGGATGAAATCACGCAGGGCATCCGGATCCAGACGGTTGGTGGAGAAGGAACCGTAGCAGCCGTCGATGTAGAGCTGGATGAAGAGCGTGGAACCGCTGCTGCTCAGCATCTTGTCCAGTTGATTGTCCAGCACGGTGGCGGAGTTTTCAATGGAGCGCTCCAGCGCGATGCGGGCCTGCGTGGCGCCCTCTTCCCGGGCCATCTGCAGGGCGGTCTCTACGATACTGTGGTCAAACTGAATCATACGTCACCTCCCACAATTAACGATTTGACCAGCACGCTGGGCATGCCGCAGGAGACGGGACAATACTGGTCCTTGCCACAGGTCCAGGTGCCGTCGTCCACCCGGCTGTCGGCGGCCACGGCCACGATGTCGGCAAGGGCTTCCGGGCCGTTGCCGATAATGTTGATATCCTTGATGGGCTGCGTCAGGCGGCCGTTTTCTATCAGGAAGCCGCTCTTGACGTAGAAGGTAAAATCGCCCGCGCCGATCTCCACCTGACCGTTGGTGAATGCATCCACGAAGATGCCGCGCCTGACGCTGTGGATGATCTCCTCCTGAGAGCCGCTGCCGTTTTCCATATAGGTGCAACGCATGCGCGGGATGGGGTTGAAGCGGAAGGATTCGCGGCGGCCGTTGCCGGTGGGGGCCACGCCATAGTGGGCGGCGCTGATGCGGTCGTGCAGATAGGAGGTCAGCACGCCTTCGCGCACCATATAGGTCTTCTGGCCCGGGACCCCCTCATCATCGATATTCACCGCGCCGCGGTTGGCGGGGAGGGTGGCGTCGTCCACCACGCTGATCTGCGGCGAGCAGATATGTTTGCCCATCTTGTCGGAGAAAATGGAGATTCCCTTGCGGTTGAAATCGGCCTCGAAAGCGTGGCCGATGGCCTCGTGAAGCAGGATACCGGAGCTGCCGGCAGCCATCACCACGGGCATCTGTCCGCCCTTGGGCCGGCGTGCCTCGAAGAGATAGGGGATGTGGGCGGCCACCTCGGCCACCATCTCGTCCAGCAGCGATTCGGTGAGCATCTCGCTGCCTCGGCGGAAACTGCGGGAGACGGCAATGTTCTCACTGCGGCCGTCGCGCTCCAGGATGCAATGCGCCACGAGGGATGTGATGGGGCGCTCGTCGCAGTAGAGGTCGCCCAGTGAATTGGCAAATAGGATATCGGAATGGTCGTAGGCCAGGTTGGCGATCACCTTGGTGATGTCTCCGCTCAGGGCGGAAAGCCGCTCGCCAAAGTGCTGCAGGAAGGCTTTGCGGCGCAGTAGGTCAAAGTCGCTCCAGTCCCCGAGAATCGGATAGCGGTTGGGGGCGGAGAGGCGCTTCAGCGGGGCGGGGGTGAGGCGGAGGCCCGGGGTATCGGCGATGCCGGCGGCGGTACGGGCCGCCTGTTCCATCTCGGCGGGCAGCGTGCTCTCTGCATAGGCATAGCCCGTATGACCCTCTTTCAGCACGCGTATGCCCACGCCGTAATCGGCGGTGCTCTCCACGGCATTGACCTCGCCGTCGCGCAGCGTCAGTTCGTCGGAAGTGGTGGATTCAAAAAAGATGTCGGCGTAATCTCCACCGCGGGAGAGCGCCGACTGCAGCAGTCCGGAAATCGCCTCTTCAGTGACCTGGAAGAGGGAAAAGTACTTTTCCAAAGCCTTAGAGCTCCACTGCTTTAACGGTTACGACCTGGTTGGCCTCCGCAAAGGCCAGCTCGGAATTGGATTTCTTCTTTTCCGCAACC
>JAFSWO010000046.1 GCA_017450165.1 Bacteroidales bacterium
CACAGGATGATATCCGTTTCCTCAATCCGCCGACCGTGGATGTTAAGAGAAAGAAATACTGCCGCTTCAAGAAAGCAGGCATCAAATATGTGGACTACAAGGACGCTGAATTCCTCAAGAAGTTCCTCAACGAGCAGGGTAAGATTCTTCCCCGCCGTATCACCGGTACTTCCCTGAAGTTCCAGCGCAAAGTCGCTCAGGCTGTGAAGCGTGCGCGCCACCTTGCTCTTCTGCCTTACGTTACCGATCTTTTGAAATAAGGAGGACGAATTATGGAAGTTATTCTCAAACAAGATGTCCGTAACCTCGGTTACAAAGACGATATCGTAACGGTTAAGAACGGTTACGGCGCAAACTATCTGATTCCGCAGGGCATCGCCATCATGGCAACCCCCACCGCGAAGAAGATCCACGCTGAAAACATGCGCCAGCGCGCTCAGAAAGAGCAGAAGCTCGTAGACGACGCAAAGGCACTCGCTGCTAAACTGGAAGGCGCAGCTGTCAAGGTTGCTGCCAAGGTCAGCTCCAACGGCAAAGTCTTCGGTTCCATCAGCAACATTCAGGTGGCCGAGGCTCTCGCTGCTCAGGGCATCGAGATCGACCGCAAGAACATCACCCTCGTGGGTGCCGACACCATCAAGGAGCTCGGTAACTACACTGCAGAGGTGAAGTGCTACCGCGACATCAAGGCTACGGTCAACGTAGGAGTTGTCGCTGCTGAAGAAGAATAGTCTGAAGCGATCCCCACAACGGGCCGCCCGGTTTGGGCGGTCCGTTTTTTATATCTAACTTTGTAGCATATGGACGTAGCAGTCGTCATCTTGAACTGGAACGGAAAAGCGATGCTGGAGCGGTTTCTGCCCGGCGTCGTGGAGTCCGCCGCCGCCTTCGGAGGCGGCGAAAGCGGCGATGCCGCTTTCGTTGTCGTGGCCGACAACGGCTCCACCGACGGCTCCCAGGCGTGGATGGAGGAGCACTTCCCCCAGGTCCGCCTCTTGGAATTCGACCGAAATTACGGCTTTACCGGCGGCTACAACCGGGCTTTTCAGGAAATTGAAGCGGACTATTACGTACTGCTGAACTCCGACGTCAATACCCCGAAGGGCTGGATCGATCCACTCTTTGAATTCATGGAGGAGCATCCGGAAGCCGGCATCTGCCAGCCCAAGATCTGCGCGGAGGCCGACCACAGCCGCTTTGAATATGCCGGCGCAGCGGGCGGATTCATAGACCGTTACGGCTATCCCTTCTGCCGGGGCCGCATCCTTTCCAACATCGAGAAAGACGAGGGTCAGTACGACGAGCCGATGGAGGTCTTCTGGGCAAGCGGCGCCTGCATGATGATCCGTTCAGCACTCTACCACCATCTGGGCGGCCTGGACGAGTCGTTCTTCGCCCACATGGAGGAGATTGATCTCTGCTGGCGGGCGCACCTGCTGGAATATCAGGTCTGGTGCATCCCCGCATCGGTGGTATACCACGTGGGCGGCGGTACCCTCCCCAACGATTCCCCGCGGAAGCTCTATTTCAATTACCGCAACAACCTGCTGATGCTCCGCAAGAACCTGCCGGATACCATCCACTATCACCGCCGCATCCGGGCCCGCATCCTGCTGGACAATCTTTCGGCGGCCATCGACCTGCTGACGGGCCGCTGGCGCAGCTTTTCCGCTGTCTGCCGGGCACACCGCGACTACCGCCGCATGCGGCGCGATCTGGATGTATCGCCGTTCGAGGAAGGACGCGATTTCGAGGGACTCTACCCCCTGAGCATCGTCTGGGGCTTCTTCCGTTCCCGCAAGAAACTGAAATTCTCCGACTTGGATTTCTAAAGAACCTCGGGCAGTTTCTCGAGGTGGATGCCGTGCGATCCTTTGATGAGGATGGTACGGCCGCTGAGCGGTTGTGCCTCCAGGAATGCGCGGAGTTCGACTGAATTCGGGAAGCACTGGATGCCTTTGGCCTTGGCGCAGCGCACCTTGGCAGCCGCCTCGGCGAACTCCTTACCCACCAGGAAGATGGACTTGGAGAGGGTCATGGCCTTGGCGAGCGCCGCCGAATGTTCGGTAGCCGATTCGCCGCCCAACTCGAGCATGTCGCCCAGAATCAGCGTCTTCTCCGCAAAGGAGGTCTTGGCAAAATTGTCGAGCGCCACACCCATGCTGGTGGGGTTGGCGTTGTAGGTATCCACGATCAGCGTATTGCGCCCGGTACGGACCATCTGGGAACGGTCGTTGGCCGGACGATAAGCCGCGATGGCGGCGATGGCATCGGCCTGCGACACGCCGAAGTGCGCACCCACGCAGAGGGCCGCCAAGGCATTGTCCGCATTATAGGCTCCAACGAGATTGGTCTCCACCTCCACGCCGTCCGGTAGACGGAAACGCAGGAAAGGATGTTCCGCCGTCACTTCCAGCACCTCAACCCCCTGTTTCTGCACACCATACGCCTCGTGCTGCAGGCCGCTGCGGGCGGCAATCATCTCGCACAGGTGGGGATTGTCGGCATTATAGAAGGCCAGACCGCCGTTCTGGCGCAGATAGTCGTAGAGTTCGCCCTTGGTGCGCTTGACGCCCTCGAAGGAGCCGAAGCCCAGAATGTGCGCCTTGCCCACATTGGTGATCAGGCCGCAGGTGGGCTGGGCGATCTTCACGAGCGCGGCAATCTCGCCCGGCGCGCTCGCGCCCATTTCGATGACGGCCGCGCGCGTTTTGGCATTGATGCCGAAGAGGGTGAGCGGCACGCCGATATGGTTGTTCAGGTTACCTTTGGTATAGACCGTTTCAAACTTACGGGACATCACGGCGCTCACCAGCTCCTTGGTGGTGGTTTTTCCGTTCGTTCCGGTGATGCCGATCACCGGAATGTTGAACTGACGGCGATGGTAGGACGCCAGTTGCTGGAGCGTTTCCAACACATTTTCAACCAGATAGCATTCGCCCTTCCCGGCCTTGACGCCCTGCAGCGAGGCACGGTCCACCACCGCGATGCGGGCTCCTTTCTCGAGCGCCTGCACGGCGAAGTCGTTGCCGTCAAAGGTCTCGCCCTTGAGGGCGAAGAACATGGAACCATCCGTGATGGCGCGGCTGTCCGTGGTGACACCGCTGCATTTCTTGAAAAGTTTATAAAGCGTTTCCATGGAAGAATCGTTATCGTCCGGTTGAACCGAATCCGCCGGTTCCGCGCTCCGTTTCGTCGAGAGCCTCCACCTCTTCCCACTCCACCTTCTCGTAGCGGGCAATTACCATCTGCGCAATCCGCTCGCCGGGATTGATGACGAACGGGGTGTTGGAGAGGTTGACCAGCAGCACACAAATTTCACCCCGGTAATCCGCATCCACCGTGCCGGGGGCGTTGGTGACCGTGATGCCGTGTTTGGCAGCCAGTCCGCTGCGCGGCCGGATCTGCGCCTCATACCCTTCCGGCAGGGCGATGTAGAGTCCGGTGGGCACCATGGTGCGCTCCAGCGGGCCGAGTGTGACGGGTTCGGTGAGATTGGCTTTGAGGTCCATCCCCGCAGAAAGCGGCGTTGCATAGGCCGGACAGGGATAGGGGGAACGGTTGACGATACGATCTTTCATACGTGCAAATTTACATTATTTTGCTAAATTTGTCGGGTTAATTGCTACCTATGATTAAAGAACAACTTGCATCCCTCGACAGCGTCAATCTCAACTTAGGCGGAGGGACGGGTCTTGCGCTCAGTATCGTGCTTGCCCTCATTATGTTCGGCATTGCGCTGGGCATTACGGGCAAAACCCTCAAAAACGTATTCCTGCATCCCAAGTCCATCCTGACGGGCATCTGCCTGCAGTGGATCGGGCTTCCGCTCGTCACGTTCCTGCTGACCCTCCTGCTCGGCCGTTGGATCACCCCGATGGTGGCCCTGGGCATGATTCTCGTGGCCAGCTGCCCGGGCGGCAATATCTCGAACTTCATGAGTTCCTGGGCCAAGGGCAACATCGAACTCTCGGTCAGCATGACCGCCGTGGCCACCCTCTTCGCGCCGCTCATCACCCCGCTCAACTTCTGGATGTGGGGCAACCTTTACCTGAAGGTGGCGAACCTGGCCGGCACCCTCACCATCCCGCACCTCGTGATCCCCTTCTGGAGCATGTTCTGGCAGGTCTTCACCATCCTCGGCGTTCCGATTGTGCTGGGTATGCTCTGTGCGCAGTACCTGCCCAAGGTGGCCAAAGCCATCCAAAGGCCTTTCTCCATCTTCTCCATCGTGGTTTTCATTGCCATGGTGTTGATTATGTTCATCCCTAACTGGCAGCTCTTCGTGAAGTATATCCTCTTCATCTTCATCCTCGTACTGTTGCATAACGCGCTGGCATTCAGCACCGGTTGGTTCGGCGCCCAAGCCATGAAGCTACCCCGCCGCGACCGCCGCTCGATTACCATCGAGGTGGGTATCCAGAACTCCGGCCTGGGACTGACGCTGCTGCTCAATCCGGTCATTTTTGATCCGGCGCTGTGGAACAATCACGAGACGGGAATCCTCTATGGAGGTATGCTTTTTGTAACCGCATGGTGGGGCATCTGGCACATCATTTCCGGCCTGACGCTCGCCTCCATCTTCCGCAGCAAGAAGCTGCCTGAAACCGAATAAAACGTTAATAGATACCGCATTATGAAAAAGTCTTTCTTTTTTGCACTTTGCGCCACCACGCTGCTGCTGACTGCCTGCGGCGGCGGTAAAAAACAGGGCGGCACCAGTGAACCGGCACCCGCCCAGGAACCGGAAAAGACCGAGGTCACCAAACCCGATACCGGCAAGGAAACCGTTGAACCTAAACCCGATCTCACCAAGCAATACGAACCCAAAATCAAGATAGAAACCAGCGAGGGCGATATCGTCATCAAACTCTACGAGGAGACCCCGCTTCACAAGGATAACTTTATCAAACTGGCCCAGAAGCACTTCTACGATGGCATCCTCTTCCATCGCATCATCAACGGCTTCATGATCCAGACGGGCGACCCGCTCACCAAGGACAGCACCAAGATCAACGCCTGGGGTACCGGCGGCCCGGGCTACACCATCCCGGCAGAAATCGTCAAGGGGCTGACGCACAAGAAGGGCGCACTGGCTGCTGCCCGCCGCGGCGATATGGTCAATCCGGCCAAAGAATCTTCGGGTTCGCAATTTTATATTGTGCAGGATGAGAATGGCTGCCGCCATCTTGATGGCGAATACACGATCTTCGGCGAAGTCGTTAAAGGCCTGAATATCATCGACAAAATTGCGGCTAAGCGCACCGACGGACGCGATCGTCCGAGCGAACCGATCCAAATAATTTCGGTTACTCCGGTCGAGTAAATAAAGTTTGGCACACCCTTTGCTATAACCTAAGACAAAGACGAAAGTTTTTTCATAGGTTAAGTTTAGGTTAAAAAAAGAGATGGCGCGCAGCAATGGGCGCCGTTTCTTTTTTGTATTATTCGGAAAATGTGTATCTTTGCAGACCTTTTCTCGAGAAGATAAGGAAGTTAACGTATTTAGTAACTTTAATTTACATTTGAAATGGCTGTTAAAATCCGCCTCTCCCGCCACGGCAAGAAGAACTTCGCATTCTTCCACATTGTGGTCACCGACGTGCGCTCGCCGCGCGACGGCCGCCTGATCGAACAGATCGGCCTCTACAATCCCAACACCAACCCTGCTACCATCGTCCTCGACGGCGAAAGAGCTCTTTATTGGCTCAACAATGGTGCACAGGCTACTACCACGGCCCGTCGCATCCTCTCCTACGAAGGCGTGCTGCTGAAGAAGCACCTCCAGGGCGGCGTTGCAAAGGGTGCCCTCACCCAGGAAGAAGCTGACAAGAAGTGGAATGCCTGGAAGGCTGAGAAAGACGCGAAAGTGTCTACCAAGAAACAGAACGTTTCCAATGCAAGTGCTGAAGCCCACAAGGCTGCCGTAAGCGCTGAAGCCAAGGTGAACGAGGCTCGCGCAGAGGCGATTGCCCAGAAGAAGGCCGAGGCAGAGGCTGCTGCCCGCGCCGCTGCTGAAGAGGCTGCTGCAAAGGCTGCCGAAGAGGCTGCTGCCGCTGCTGAAGCAGAGGCTGAAGCTGCACCTGCAGAAGAAGCACAACCCGAGGCATAACGTGCCCAAGGTTCTGAAATCCTACGGCACGCAGGGCGCAGTGGTGACGAACCTCTGCCCCGGTAACGATTGGGATTTCGACGCACAGGAACCGGTATTCATCGCATTCGATGAACTGCCGGTTCCTTTTTTCATTGAATCCATTCAGCCCAAGGGCGGCCGGACCATCATCAAATTCGAAGATATCGATACGCTGGAGGCCGCCGAGAATCTGGTGGGCCGCGAGATTGCGCTCTCCCTCGAGGAAGAGGAAGATGAAGAGGAAGTCGATCTCGTAGGCCGTACGGTCCGCGATGCCGCTACCGGCAAGGCGGTAGGCAAGATTACGCAGTGGTTCGATTTCTCCGGCAACCTCTGCATCGAGGTGGAGCACGAGGGGCGCAAGGCGATGCTTCCCCTCCACGAAGACCTCATAAAAAAGGTGAGCGCAGAGGCTATATGGCTCACCATTCCTGACGGACTGCTCTAGTCCAATCCCCTATTTGAACCGGGCGATGATTTCCCGGGTCTTGGCGATCTTCTCTTCAAGGAGCGCCTTGGATGTGGCCTCGCAGAGGAAGCGGAGGTAGGGTTCGGTGTTGGAGGGACGGATGTTGAACCACCACTGCGGGAACTCCACGCGGTAGCCGTCGAAATCCATCTGGGCCGTGGGCTGTTCCACGGAGCAGAAGTAGTCGCGCACCGCATCCATCGCTTCAGCCTTACGTTCCAGTTTGAAGTTGATTTCGCCGGAGTTCTCGTAATGCGAGATTTCCGCAATGACCTCGGAGAGTTTGCGCCCCTGCCGCTTGAGATCGGAGACGATGTTCAGCACAAGGATGGAGGCCAGCAGGCCGCTGTCGCTGTAGGAGAAATCCTTGAAATAGTAGTGTCCGGCCAATTCGCCGCCGAAGATGCCGTCGATTTCCCGCAGACGCGGAGCCGCAAAGGCGCGTCCCACCTTCCAGGTGCAGACCTCGCCGCCCATCGGGGTGAGATATTCGGCCACCGACTTGGAGGAGCGGATGTCCTGCAGCACCTTGCCGCGCAGCCCGCGCTCCTTGAGGAAGTAGTTGCCCAGCAGGGCAATCATCAGATCGGGCGAGATGAAGTCGCCCTTTTCATCCACGAACATCACGCGGTCCGCGTCGCCGTCGTAGATGACGCCCAGGTCGCACTGCTGCGCGCGGACCGCTTCGCTGATGGCCACACGGTTCTCCGCCAGCAGCGGGTTGGGTTCATGGCCCGGGAAGGTGCCGTCCGGCGTGTCATATAAATAATAAGGTGCTTCGCCGAAGAGCTGGTGCACGAACTTGGAGGCCATGCCGTTGGAGCAGTCGATAGCGACGTGAAGGTTGGAGATATCTTTCAGGTAGCCGCGCTGGAACTCCAGATACTCTTCCGAGATGTCAAAAGGATGCACCTTTCCAGGTTTTGCGACCTTCGGAGTGGGCTTTCCCTCCTCCATCCAGCGCTTGATCACGCCCAGGCCGGCATCGAGACCGACCGGGAGGGCGTTCTCACGCGAAACCTTCATACCGTTGTACTCCTTGGGATTGTGTGAAGCGGTGATCTGCACGGAGGCCTTGAAGCCGTGACGCGCCGTAGCGTAGTAGACGAGCGGCGTAGTGCTCAGTCCCAGATCGTACACGTCCGCACCGGCGTCGGTAATACCGGCCACGAGACCTTCGTAAATGTCCGGTGAAGAGGTACGCATGTCGCGACCCACCAAGACTTTGTCTGCTTCCAGCAGTTCAGGAATGAAGTATCCGGCCTTGTAGGCGAATTCGCGGTTGATTTCAGTGGGGTAGATGCCCCGAATGTCGTAAGCGTGAAAGGCTCCCATAGCTATTTTTCCAGTTTGACCCGGTAGGAAGTCCGGGCGATTCCTTTGGCGATGTTGTTCAGTTTGCCGGCCAGCATCTTCTTGCGGATGGGGCGGGCGCGGTCGGTAAAGACGATGCCGTCCAGGTGGTCCAGTTCATGCTGGAGCATCCGGGCAGCGAATTCATCGAACTCCTCCTCTTTTTCTACGAGATCGGCATCGTGATAGCGAACCTTGATGCGCTTGGGGCGCACGATATCGGCGTCCAGCCCCGGAAGGCTCAGGCAGCCTTCGTTGTACTCGGAGGTCTCCTCGCTCTCGAAGGTCACCGTGGGGTTGACCATCTCTCGGTGGAAGCCCTTGAGGGCCGGGTAGCGGTCGGCGAGTTCGTTGCCGTCCACCACCAGGATGCGTTCGGAGATGCCGATCTGGGGTGCGGCCAGACCGCAGCCGTCGGCGTTGTGCATGGTCTCGACCATATCGTCGAGCAGCTTTTTCAGTTCCTCTTTCCGCGAAAGATCGGCCTCGACGGCCTTCTCCCGCAGCACGTGCGAACCATAAAGATAAATCGGGTAGATCATTGTTGAGATGTTCTGTCCATATAGGTTTGCAGGATGAGGGCGGCGCTAACCTTATCGACGGCCGCCTTGTCGCGCCTATCCATCTTGCGGAGGCCACCGTCTATCATAGCCCGGTGGGCCAGCACGGAGGTGAAGCGCTCATCCTCCAGCGATACGGGAACCGAAGGGAACTTTTTGCGCAGCAAATTCAGGAAGGCATCCACGTCTTTGGCCGCCTCGGAAGGCCGGCCGTCCAGGTTCACCGGGTATCCCACGACGAAGCGTTCGATCGTCTCCGCCGCGGCATATTGTTGAAGATATTCTATTATCTTTGCACTTGGAACCGTCTCGAGCGCAGACGCAAAAATCCGCAGCGGATCACTGACCGCCACGCCGACCCGTTTTCGCCCGTAATCGATTCCCACGATTCTGTCCATATCGTTGCAAAGTTAGGATTTTATATGGCAAAACGAACAAAAAGAATGAACGAAAACTCCGCGCCGCGCCGCCTTCGCGTCACGGTAGGCGACGACGCCACGCATGAGGAGCTTTTCCACTTCAAAACCACGAAGGGCAATTTCCGCCTGGCCGTGGCCGCCATCGTGCTTGCCATCATAGCCGGAACCTATTGCCTGACCGCCTATACGCCGGTCCGCCGCACCATTCCGGGTTATCCTTCCAACGAAACCCGCCGCAAGGCCATGGAGAATCTCATCAAGATTGACTCGCTGGAGAACGTGATCGGCATGTGGTCCTACCAGATGACCAACATCCAGCGCATCGTGAGCGGCAAATCCCCGATTCCGATCGATTCGCTGGCCGTCACCCCTTCTGCCGGCGACGAGAACATCCGCGGTCTCTATGCGGAGAACGATTCGCTGCTGCGCGAGGAGGTGCGTCGCCAGGAGCAGTTCAATATCTCCTACTCCGACAACGGTACCATCTCCCAGATCGAGGGACTGCACTTCTTCACGCCGGTCAAGGGTATCATCACCGAGCCTTACGACAAGGCGGGCGGACACCCGTACGTGGACATTGCCGCCGAAACCGGCACGATGGTCTATGCCGTGCTGAGCGGCACCGTCATCTCCGCCCTTTGGAACGACGAAGTCGGATATGTGCTTGAAATTCAGCACGACAACGATATCATCTCTATCTACAAGCACAACGACCGGCTGCTGAAGAAGGTCGGGGACGTGGTGAAGGCCGGCACCCCGGTGGCCCAGGTGGGCAACACAGGTACCCTCAGCACCGGCAGCCACCTCCACTTTGAACTCTGGCACAAGGGTACGCCCATCGATCCGACCCTCTACATCAAATTCTGAGTTATGTCCGAATCCCATCCCCGGCGCCATGTCGCCATTCTCGGGTCTACCGGAAGCATCGGCACACAGGCGCTTGACGTGATTGCACAACATCCCGACCTCTTTGAGGTGGAGCTGCTTACGGCCAACAACAACGCGGACCTGCTGATTGAGCAGGCCCTCCGCTTCCAGCCCAACCAGGTGGTCATCTGCAACCCGGATCTCTATGACCGCGTGGCGGAGGCCCTGCAGCCCAGAATGATCAAGGTCTTTGCCGGTATCGAATCGGTCTGCGACCTTGTAGGGAGCCCGGACATCGACATCGTGCTTACGGCTATGGTGGGATTCAGCGGATTGCGCCCCACGATCGCCGCGCTGGAGGCCGGCAAGGCCATCGCACTGGCCAACAAGGAGACGCTGGTGGCGGCCGGTTCGCTGGTCATGCCGCTGGCCCGCAGACACCAGGCCCCGGTCATTCCGGTGGATTCCGAGCATTCGGCCATCTTCCAGTGCCTGCAGGGCGAACGGGTCAAGCCGTCGAAACTCATCCTGACCGGATCGGGCGGCCCGTTCCGCACGATGCCCGCCGCCGAGATGGCCGACATCACCCGTGAGGCAGCCCTCAACCATCCGCGCTGGAAAATGGGCGCCAAAGTGACCATCGATTCGGCCACCCTGATGAACAAGGGACTCGAGTTCATCGAGGCGCGCTGGCTCTTTGACATGGCACCGGAAGAGATTGAGGTGGTGATTCATCCGCAATCCATCATCCATTCCATGGTGCGTTTCAGCGACGGCTGCGTGATGGCCCAGCTGAGCAACCCGGACATGCGGCTGCCCATCCAGTATGCCCTCTCCTACCCGTACCGCCTACCGCTGGCCATGGAGCCGCTGGATTTGATCCGCACCGGCTGCCTGAGCTTCGAGGAGCCGGATCTGGAGCGGTTCCCCTGCCTGGCCATCGCACAGTCCGCACTCAAGCGGGGCGGCATGGCCCCCTGCACCATGAATGCAGCCAACGAAGAAGCCGTCGCGGCCTTTCTGGAGGGCCGGATTCGCTTCACCGAGATTCCCGAAATCATCCAAAAAACACTGGATAAAGCTGGTTTTGAGGAAAAACCGGATCTCGAAACGATTTATAGCACGAATTTTGAATCCAGACGCATCGCAGCGGAGCTGATTGCCCGCTAATCAGACCATGGTCGTATTACTGAAAGTCATTCAAGTCATTCTTGCGCTCTCCCTATTGGTGGCGGTGCACGAATTTGGACATTTTATCTTTGCCCGGCTATTCAAAGTGCGAGTAGAGCGATTCTATCTCTTTTTCAATCCGAAATTCTCCCTGGTGAAGGTCAAGCGCTTCGACGGCAAACTGCACTGGCGCTTCTTCTCCGGCAACGATAATCCCGAGGCGTGGAAAGAGCATACCGAGGCCACGGAATTCGGCATCGGCTGGGTTCCCTTCGGCGGTTACTGCGCCATCTCGGGCATGGTGGACGAAACCACCAAGTCCAGCGACCTGCCCGCCGAGCCACAGCCGTGGGAATTCCGCACCAAGAAGGCTTGGCAGCGGTTTTTCATCATGTTCGGCGGCGTGCTGTTCAACTTCATCCTGGCCTTCGGCCTCTATGCGGCCATCCTCGACACCTGGGGTGAAACCTACCTGCGCAACGACGACGCTACCTACGGCATCGCGGTCAACGACCTGGCCTACGAGATGGGCTTCCGCGACGGCGACCATATCCTCGCCTTTGACGGCCGGCCGGTGGACAATGTGGCTACGTTGCAGGCCGATATGGTCATCAACAAGGCGCGCGAGGCCACGGTGCTCCGCGGCAGCGATACCCTGCTCATCTCCATCGACCCTTCGTACCTGCCCGCCACGCTCAAGAGCCGCGGCATGTTCGATCCGGGATTCCCCTTTGTGGTGCAGGATGTGGCGGCCGATTCCCCCAACCGGGAGGCCATCGGCGCCGGGGATGCGATCGTCGCGGTCGAGGGTGAACCCATGACCCTGGTGCAACAGATCCACCGCACCTTTGGCAAACACGCCGGTGAGCTGGTTGCCGTGACGGTGGAGCGGGAAGGCGTGCAGCGCGAAGTGTCGCTGCAGCTCGATTCCGCCGGTATGGCCGGGGTGATGCTCGATGCCGACCTGAGCCACTTCTTTACCCTGACCACCAAGGAATACAACTTCTTTACAGCCATCCCCGCCGGCGCCACCAAACTCTGGAAAGAGATCGTGAGCTACGTGAAGCAGCTGGGGCTGATCTTCTCGCCCAAGACGCAGGCGTACAAGTCGGTGGGCAGTTTCATCGCCATTGGCCGCATCTTCCCGGACACCTGGGACTGGTTCCGGTTCTGGACCATCACCGCCCTGATTTCCATCATGCTGGGCGTGATGAACCTGCTCCCGATTCCGGCTCTGGACGGCGGGCACATTCTCTTCCTGATCGTGGAGATGCTTACCGGCCGCAAGCCGAGCGACAAGTTCCTCGAACGCGCGGAAACCGTGGGCATCATCCTGCTGATGGCCCTCATGGTACTGGCCTTTGGCAACGACATCCGCAGCCTCTTCATCAAGTAAAATCTCATGACTATGAAACACATACTCGTATCGCTCGCAGCGCTTCTGGTGCTTGCCACCGCCTGCGGCCCGAAGAATCCCTCCTCCAAGCCGGCCATCAGTGGTGCCGCCGGCGAGATTATCGTCGTCATCACCAAGGCCCAGTGGGAAGGTGAAGCCGGCAGCGCCATCCGCGAAGTACTGGCGGACGCCTACCCGTATCTCCCCCAGAAAGAGGCCATGTTCAGCCTGGTCAACGTGCCCGAATCGGGTGTGAACCACCTGCTGCGCACGCATCGCAACATGCTCTATCTCAAGATTGCCGACACCTGCGCCTGCGAACTGAAGGTTCGCCGCGACGTCTGGGCCGCACCACAGACCATGCTGATTGTCAGCTCGCCCAACGAGATTGCGGCAGCCGAGTTCATCCGCGCCAACCGTGAGGCAGTGGTGAATACCTTCGAAAAAGCCGAGCGCGACCGCAGTGTGGCCAACGCCAAATTGTATGAAGAAAAGGGTGTCCGCCTGGCGGTGGAAGACCTCTTCGGCGGCTCCCCGTGGTTCCCGCAGGGCTATACCATCAAGAAGCAGACGGAGGATTTCATCTGGGTCTCCTACGAAACGGCTACGACCATCCAGGGCATCCTGATCTACAGCTATCCCTACACCGGCAACTACCAGTTCACCCCCGCCGCCCTGCTCGAGCGTCGCAACGAGTTCACCCACAAGCACGTTCCCGCCAGCGCGGAGGGCAGTTACATGATTGCCAACCCCAGCATCATTCCGGGCTACCAGATGGTCTCTTACAACAACATCAGCCGCCGCGAAATCCGCAGCCTCTGGGACACGCAGGGCGACTTCATGGGCGGTCCGTTCGTATCGCACGCCTTCCTCAGCCGTGACGGCGGCCGCGTGATTGTCGCAGACGGTTTTGTCTATGCCGCCAAGCACAAGAAACGCAATTACTTGCGTCAGGTAGAAGCCATCGTCTCCTCCTTCCATTGGAGCGAATAGGTGCGACTTCTTACAAATAAATTTGTATTGCAGAAAAGATTTTATACCTTTGCACTCCCATTTTCGCCAAGAAAGCGGGAAACCGGTGGGTTCGTATAACGGTTAGTACTCGAGATTTTCATTCTCGCAATAGGAGTTCGATTCTCCTACCCACTACCAGAAAATAATAAGAATCAAACAAATGGCACAACACGCATCAGCAGACAAGCGCTACCGCCAGAGCGAGAAGCGCAGAGAGCATAACAGATATTATGCCCGCACAACCCGGAACGCCATCAAGGCACTCCGCAACACCACAGACAAGGCAGCAGCCGAGGCATCCAGGCCCAAGGTTTTCGCAATGATCGACAAGCTCGC
>JAFSWO010000047.1 GCA_017450165.1 Bacteroidales bacterium
GCTAACGGTTGCTGTTGCTGCTGCGAATTCTCCAACATGGGCTGCCAGCCGGGAGCTATCAAGTTCTTCAAGAGCAACGGCGTATACTTTGCTCCCGGTAAGGCTGTCAACGCAGGTGGCGTGGCTACTTCCGGTCTCGAAATGACCCAGAACGCCGCTCACCTCGCATGGTCCGGCGAAGAGGTCGACGCTAAACTGCACTGGATCATGAAGAGCATCCACGAGCAGTGCGTGAAGTACGGCCGCAAAGCTGACGGTACCATTGACTATGTCAAGGGTGCAAACATCGCCGGCTTCATGAAGGTCGCTACCGCTATGCTGGAGCAGGGCGTTCTCTAATCGAACCCCTCTCTTAAAGAGACAGGGCAGCCGTTTCGGTTGCCCTGTTTTATTTTAAACAAGTGTGGAAGCTAATTGCTTGAGAATGGTATCGTCGCCCGAAGAGCGGAAAATCCGGCTGCCCGTGCCTTCCGTACGGGGAGGGCGGAGGGTGGAGAGGATCTTCCGGGCGTGACGGGCCACCGCGGGGGCGGGATTGACAATCGTGATGCCCTTGCCGGCAATCCGTCGGATGGCCTCCTCCAGGAAAGGGTAGTGGGTGCAGCCCAGCACGATATGGTCGGCGCCTGCCTCTACCATCGGGGTGATATAGCGGCGCAGCAGCGCCTCAACCTGCGGGGAATCGAAATCGCCTCGTTCCACCGCCTCTACGAGTCCGGTCCCGACCTGCTCAATCACCTTGACGTCGCTGGCAAAGCGGGCCAGGGTATCCAGGTAGAGCCGTCCCTTGAAGGTCCCGGCCGTGGCCAGAACCCCCACGACGCCCGAGGCGGAGTGCAGGGCGGCAGGCTTGATGGCCGGTTCCATCCCGATGAAGGGGAGGATATAGCGTGCGCGAAGCTCCGAGATGGCGGCGGCGGTGGCGGTATTGCAGGCCACCACGATCATTTCGGCACCGCGGCGGATGAACTCTTCTGTTATTGTACGCGCGCGAAGAACAATCTCCTGCGGCGGCTTCGGACCGTAAGGGCAATAGGCACCGTCGGAGAAGTAATCGTAATCTTCCCCGGGCATCTCGCGAAGCAGCTCTCTCAATACGGAAAGTCCTCCGACACCGGAATCGTAAACGCCTATCATACTTGCAGTAGCAAAATTAATCATTATCAATTGAAACGCAAAAATTGTTTTTTTTGAAAAATGATAAGGCAAACTCGGTGCTAAATAGAAAGCGAAATGCCAAAAAATGCGATAAGAGCCCTTCTGCACTGATTTTTAGCTACTTTAAAAATTTGTTTTTTCAATTTATTTATATTTACTTTGCATTATAAGTGTACTATGCACTTAAGTGACAAGACAAGGCAATTAGTGTTTACCTATTAACCAATTATTAACCTAACCAATCAAAATCAGTATGAAAAGACTCAGTTTCTTACTGGCAGCTCTCTTCCTGACTTTCACTGCCTTCGGACAGCGAATCTCCGTGAAGGGTACTGTCACTGATGCGACGACCGGCGAGCCTATCGCTTTCGCTTCGGTCATCGTACAGGGCACGATGACTGGTACGGCTACGGATGTAGACGGTAAGTATACCCTCTCCGTTGCGCCGAACTCCAACCTCGTGTTCAGTTCCGTCGGTTACAAGACGCAGAGTGTTGCCGTTGGTGGCAAGAGCGTAGTTGATTGTGCACTTGCTCCGGATTCGGAATACCTTCAGGACGTCTTGGTGGTTGCTTACGGTACGGCCAAGAAGGAATCCTTCACCGGTTCGGCCCAGACCATTAAATCCGAGAAACTTGAAAAACGTACGGTCGCCAATGTCACCAAGGCACTTGACGGTCTTGCTCCTGGTGTCCAGACCACTTCCGGTTCCGGTCAGCCTGGTGCAGGTGCTTCCGTCATCATCCGTGGTATCGGCTCCCTCAACGCTTCATCTTCTCCGCTCTATGTGGTGGACGGTGTCCCGTATGATGGCGCCATCAACGCACTGAACCCGAATGACATCGAGTCCATGACCGTCATCAAGGATGCATCTGCAGGTGCCCTCTTCGGCTCCCGTGGTGCAAACGGCGTCGTCATCGTCACTACCAAACGTGGTAACGAAGGTGCCGCTACGGTTAACCTGAAGGCTAACTGGGGTGTCGCTTCCCGCGCAGTTCCCCGTTACGAAACCCTCGACGCTTATCAGTGGACCGAGGATGTGTTCCGTATGTATAAGGCAGACAACATGGATTTGGGTTACGCTCCGCTCGCAGCTGCGCAGAAGGCAGTTGACGATATGAGCGGCACCGTCATCGGCATCTTCGGCCCGGGCGAGATGTATAACCCCTTCACGGTAAGTGCCGCTGACCTCTTCGATCTCGAAACCGGCAAGATCGTTGCCGGCGCAGGTCTGAAGTGGAATGACGACTGGTTGGATCTCTGCACCGCTCCGGCTCCGCTCCGTCAGGAATATCAGATGACGGTTACCGGCGGTAACAAGACCAACAAGTACATGTTCTCCCTCGGCTATCTCAACGAGGAAGGTCTGGTCAAGCTCACCAAGTTCGAGCGCGTGTCCGCACGTGCAAACGTCGAGAATCAGGTGAAACCCTGGTTCAAGACCGGTTTGAACATGAGCTTCGCCCACAACACGACCAACAGCACGACGCTGGGCAGTAGCGGTTCTTCCTCCGCTTACTCCAACGTCTTCTACAGCTGCCAGTTGATGGCTCCTATCTATCCGCTCTACCTCCGCAATGCAGACGGTTCCTACAACCTTGATGCAAACGGTGAAAAGCAGTATGACTGGGGCGAGAATCGTCCTTCCGGCGCTTCCGCTGGCTGGAACCCGCTGGCTAACCTGATTGACGATAAGTATCTCAACGCTTCTGACAACCTCAGCGGCCGTACTTTCGTTGACCTCGGCGGTCTCCAGAGCGGCCCGCTCGCCGGTCTGAAGTTCAGCCTCAACTACGGTTTTGACATTGTCAACGCAAAGGGCAAGACCTACTACAACCCGTTCTTCGGCAATGCTGTCAAGCAGAGCGGTCTGGCCCAGATTGCAGACGGCCGTACCTTCAGCTATACCTTCAACCAGCTGTTGACCTATGACCGCCAGCTTGGCGCCGGTCATATCGATATCCTTGCCGGTCACGAGGCTTACGCTTACCAGTATCAGTACCTGATGGGCTACAAGAGCGGTTTCCCGTTCGGCGGCCTCTACGAACTGGCTCCGGCAACCACGATTGAGGATACCACCTCCTATACCGATGTGTATCGTGTCGAATCCTGGCTCTCCCGCTTGAACTACGATTTGATGGACAAGTACTACTTCTCCGCATCGTTCCGTCGTGACGGTTCCTCCCGTTTCCACAAGGATGTCCGTTGGGGTAACTTCTGGAGCGTGGGTGCATCCTGGCGTATTTCCCAGGAAAGCTTCATGCAGGGTATTGACTGGATCAACAACCTGACCCTCAAGGCTTCCTATGGCGTTCAGGGTAACGATAACCTCGGTTCCCTCTACGCATGGCAGTCCTTCTACGATCTTGGCTATCCGAACGGCCCGAACGCAGGTGCAATCGTCACCTCTCTCGAGAGCCGCGACCTCCACTGGGAGAAGAACAAGAATACCAACATCGGTATCGAGGCAACGCTCTTCAACCGTCTCTCCGCAACCGTTGAATACTATAACCGTTACACGGAAGACATGTTGATGGAATACCCGATGGCTGCTTCGCTTGGTTTCGGCGGTTACAACACCAACATCGGTAACATG
Source organism: Bacteroidales bacterium (assembly GCA_017450165.1). Classification (GTDB taxonomy): domain Bacteria; phylum Bacteroidota; class Bacteroidia; order Bacteroidales; family UBA932; genus Cacconaster. Next base: position 3,755 of record JAFSWO010000047.1, read on the forward strand.
AAGAACAACGGTATTGAGATCAGCCTCACCGGCGAACTCATCAAGACCGACAAGGTTCACTACTCGATGACCTGGATGGGTTCCACCGTTCACAACAAGATTCTCCATCTGGCTGACAAGCCCCAGATCATTACCGATAACTACATCATCCGTCAAGGTGAGCCTATCAACTCCTTCTATCTGGCTGAATCCGCAGGTGTCGACCCGGCAACGGGTAAGAAACTCTACTGGGTTTGGGATCCCAAGAAAGACGATACGACGGGCGAAATCCTGAAAGATGAACTTGGCAACCCGATTCCGGGTGACCGTTATATCAGCTCCAGCTACCAGAAGGCTCTCGAGTGCCGCCGTGTCGTCGGCAGCCGTAACCCGATCCTCTACGGTTCCTGGTCCCACGATCTCCGCGTCGGTAACTTCGACTTCTCGTTGATGACGACCTACTCGATCGGCGGCCTCGTTAACGACGGCGTCTATCGTAGTCTGCTCTATCACACCTACTTGGGTAATACCGGCCATGTCGATCGTCTGAAAGCTTGGCAGCAGCCTGGTGACGTGACTTCGATTCCTCGTATCGTCAACCACGGCTCCAGCTCGATTACCCTCACCGATGATGAGCTCTTCGATGCCTCCTACTTCGCCATCAAGAACATCACGGTTGGTTACACCCTCCCTGCAAAGACTCTCAAGGCTCTGAACATCAAGTCCGCACGTGTTTCCTTCACGGCTGACAACATCAAACTGTTCTCCGCCCTCAAGGGTATGGATCCGCAGTACAACTTCACCGGTGGTACCGGATACTCCTACACTCCTTCCCGCACCGTTTCCGTGGGTCTGGATATTAACTTCTAAACAGTATGCGCACTATGAAAAAGATATTTGCAATTCTTTCTGTTATCGCAGTGCTTGGTCTCAGCGGTTGTGACAAGGGCTTCCTTGACACCGACCCGACTGACCGTGTTTCCGGTACGCTGATCTTCTCCAATGCGGAAAACGCCCTCTCTGCTGTGAACGGCCTATACCGCCTCTGCAACCTTGCCGGTTGGGGTAGTGGCTGGACCCACGAAAATGGCGGTCTCCCTTCCGTCATCCTGACCATGGACCTCAAGGCTGAGGACCATCTCATGGACTCCCAGGGATCCGGTTGGTTCTATGAGGACTACCGTTATGGTACCTTCGGTGATTACTCCAACACCGCAGGTCACCAGTATCAGTTCTGGAATATGTTCTACACCATCATTTCCAATACCAACTACATTCTTGACAACAAGGAAATGGAGGGTACATCTTCGGCTATCAACTATGCAATCGGCCAGGCATTCGCTATGCGTGCTTACTGCTATTCCTGGTTGATCCAGATCTATCAGCAGAACGGTGGCGCAGCCGGCAGTGCACAAAGAGATCTCCCGGGCGTTCCCATTTACACGGGTCCGACCGTTGCCGGTTCCCCCGGTGCTGGCCGTGGTACCGTCCAGAACGTATATGACCAGATCAATGCTGACATTGACTCCGCTATTGCACGTCTGAGTGCAACCGATATCAAGCAGATGCACAAGAGCCACATCGACCTGGCTGTTGCTTACGGCCTCAAGGCTCGTTTTGCGCTGATCGAGCAGGATTTCCCCACGGCGCTCTCAGCTGCTGAATCTTGCCTCGCACTCAAAAATCACGTTGGAACCGCATCTGATATCGCTCAGATCAACGATGTTTCCAAGAACAACGTTCTCTGGGGCATCGCTATCCAGACCGACCAGGCTCTGGGTAATGCAAGCGTCTATTCCCACATGGACTCTGACTGCAAGAGTACCTACTCCAAGGCTCGTCACCTGATTGTAAAATGGCTCTATAACCAGATTCCTGCCGGTGATGCCCGTTTGGCTTGGTGGACCGGTGATATTCCTGAAGCATCCTGGGGCGACGCCGGAACGGCAAACGGCTCCACGCGCAGCTTCTGCCAGAAGAAACTCGTCTACAAGAATGCTGCTGCCAGCACGGGTGACCACATTCTGCTGCGTACGGAAGAGGTTTACCTGACGGCTGCCGAGGCTGCTTGCCGGACCAACGACTATACCAAGGCTCGCCAGTATCTGGGCGCTCTTGAGGATGCCCGTATCGGTGCTACCGCTTCCGCTGCGCGTCTGGCCCTTTATCCGGACAGCAACACACTCGGTACCGACACCTTCGCTGCTCCCGCTTCTCTGTTGGATGAAATCATCCTTCAGCGCCGTATCGAGCTCTGGGGCGAATGGCCGCGTATCTTCGATATCCAGCGTCTTGGCCTCGCCTTCGACCGTACCGGCGGCTTGAACCACGAGCCGAAGTATATCCTGAAGGAACTTACCTCCAAGGTCGCTTCCGCTAACTTCATCCTCTGGATCCCTCAGGCTGAGTTCGACGGAAACGAGAATATGAATGCTGCAACTGACCAGAACCCTGAGCAGGGTGAAGGTAAATAGTCCTTTCACTATCCAAATGTAATTCATATGAAAAAGTTATTATACTTTGCATTTGTTTTGGGCGTCCTTTTCCTAACCGCTTCCTGCGAGCGGGAAGGTGTCATCTATCAGCCGGCTGACGATGAAGCGAGCGTAACTTTCTTCTCCACCAAAGCTGTCTATGAGATGGTCGCTGAAGACGGCAACAAGATTGTCGTCGATCTCTATCGCGGTATTACCACTTCCGCATTGAGTGTACCCGTTACCATTACCGACAATACGGGTGGTGTTTTTGTTGCCGATAAGAACCAGTTCGATTTCGCAGCTGGTGAGAACAAGGCTTCCATCACCTTCAACTATGGCGATATCAATGCCCTCGATTTCGGTAAATATACTCTCTCTATCGCTATCGACGATGCTACCCTGGTTGCTCCCTCCGGTAATAAGAAGGTGGATGTCACCGCTTACCGTAAGGTTACGAAAGTGAGCAAGGGCTATGGTCTCTACTATTCCGATTGGTTTGAGGAATCGTGGGATCAGGAGTTGCTCGCTGTCGTAGAGGTGCCAGGTATGTATTACCTGCCTGACTGCTGGGTAGCCGGCACGGACTTCTCCTTCACGATGGAAGGTGGTCAGCCGGTCTTCCCCGCTATTATCGAAACGGGTTATAGCTATGGTTCTTACGGAGCTATGTATATGTATGTTGATCAGGCAACCACTACATATGGTGCGCCTGCTCCGTCTTATAATCCGACGGACAACTACATTCAGTACTATGCCGTTTACCGTGTTGCCGAAGGTGCGTTCGCACTCTCCTATGAGATTTTCGAACTTCCTGACGGTGTGACGCTGTAAAGAGAAGTATCCTAAAATGGAAAGGGCTGGTCTTTCGACCAGCCCTTTCTTTTTGTTGATGTGGCGGAAGTGGATTTATTCTTCCGCCATCATCATCTTCTCGTACTCCTCTTTGGAGGCCACGACAAGGTGGTCGAATTCGCGCTGACCGGTTCCGGCAGGAATCAGGTGACCGCAAATGACGTTCTCCTTGAGGCCTTCGAGGGTATCGATCTTGCCGCGGATGGCAGCTTCGCTGAGCACCTTCGTCGTCTCCTGGAAGGAAGCGGCCGAGATAAAGCTGCTGGTCTTCAATGCCGCGCGGGTAATACCCTGGAGCACCTGACGGCAGGTTGCCGGCTGTGCTTCGCGTGCAACGACGAGCTTCTTGTCCTGGCGCTTGAGCAGCGAGTTTTCATCGCGCAGACGGCGGACCGTGATGATTTCACCAACGAGCAGGCTCTCGGAGTCGCCATTGTCTGTGACGACCATCTTGTCGTAGATGGCGTCGTTGCCGTCGATGAATTCCCACTTGTCAACCAGCTGTTCGGCGAGGAAGCGGGTATCGCCCGGATCGATAATTTCCACCTTGCGCATCATCTGGCGGACAATGATCTCGAAGTGCTTGTCGTTGATCTTCACCCCCTGCATACGGTACACGGCCTGAATCTCGTTGACAATGTATTCCTGCACCCGGATCGGGCCGAGGACCTCGAGAATGTTCGAAGGGGAGATGGCACCGTCCGAAAGCGGCATGCCGGCGCGGACGTAGTCGTTCTCCTGGACGAGAATCTGCTTGGTGGTGGGGACGAGATAGCTCTTGCGCTCACCGCTCTTGTTCTCGATGATGATCTCACGGCTGCCTCGGCGGAGGTTACCCATCTTGACCTCAC
>JAFSWO010000048.1 GCA_017450165.1 Bacteroidales bacterium
AATAATTCGGTGTACGAGGTGCTGGATAAGGAAGAGAAGTAAAATCCTGATTGACTGACTCCTGTGGACAAACGGGTTTTCTGCAAACGCTTCGCAATCTGGACGGCGGTCATTGTCGCTGCCGTCATTGCTACGATTGGCATTCTCTTCGGGAAGGTCGTGGAGGCGACGCTGGCGGAGGAAATCGGGAAATGGGTGGTCGCGGGAATCTTTATCATCGGGATCTTCGAGGTGTTCGCCTATGTCCTGGCACCTCTCTTCTATCATATAATCTATGACAAGAAGAGGTGAGATCCCCGGTCAAACTGGGAGTAACAAGGGTCAAACCGGGAATGACAAGGGGCCAGCCGGGAATGGTGACAACCATATCGTAACTCCCAACAACATCCACCTGGAATCGTCCTTCACAATCAGTAAGGATGACTTCGAGAGCGAGCTGAAGGCATTGCGCGAGCAGTACCCGGACAGTCTGGTGTGGAACAGGTCAATCAAGTCGCTGAAGCATGAATGGGCGGCGCACAATGCCATGCATGCGATGGGCATCGCCCGCAGGCAGACGGCCCATGCCGACTTGAACTGGCCGCAGCCCTGGCTCATCCGTCTCGGATATGCAATCGTCGGCACGATTGCCTGGCCGTTTATCAAATAACCGTATCCCTATGGATTTCAACACCGTCTTACAAAGAAGATACTCCTGCCGGGCGTTCTCCCCGGACTCCGTCGAGCAGGAGAAAGTGGATCGCATCCTGGAAGCCGGGAGGATCGCTCCTACGGCTGTGAACAAGCAGCCGGTCCATGTATGGGCAGTCACCAACCCGGAGACGCTGGATGCCATCAAGGGCGTCACGCGCTCCAACTATGGGGCACCCCTGCTCCTGGTCGTCGGCTGTCGCCCTGCCGATGCGTGGGTCCGCCGCTACGATGGCAAGAACGGAGCAGAGGTCGATGCTTCCATCGTCGCCACCTATCTGATGCTGGCTGCTGAAAACGAGGGTTTGGCTACCCTTTGGGTGGGGTCCTTCGATCCGGCACTGCTGAAGGGAATCCTTCCCGGAACCGACGGCTACGAACTGGTAGCGATGATTAATGTGGGGTATCCCGCCGATGGCAGCGCCCCTTCCGCCATGCACGGGAGCCGGATAGCGATGGATGAATTTGTGACCAAGAGTTGAATTTAGTCTGGCACGTTTTCGGCCTCCCAGGGCTCGAAACGTGGAAGACCCGGGGTCGCAAACATGGGGTCGGCCACGTTTTACGGCTTAAAATGGCTTTTTTGAGCCAGACTGATTCGAAATGACTTCAAACTAGCAATACTATGAAACACTTTTACCTTTTCCCTCTCGCGCTGCTGGTAGCGGCGTGCAATGATGCCCCTACCATCGACGATTTGAAAGAAGACTCTTATCCGCTTGTGGAGCAGGTCCTGACGGAGGATGACACCGAGGCATTGTCCCACCGGCTGGACCGGTATACCCTGGACCAGCACCCGGACAAGTTAAGCTACACCGGTACCGCCAAGGTCACTGAGTTTACCCGCACGACGGCCGAGGACGGCACCGTACAGGTGGACAGCACCAAGTACTATGTCGATGTAGTCATCAACTTCCACGGAACGGACTACGATAATTATACGGTGAATGTGTATAAGTCTGAGTAAAGAATAATGATTTACGACCACATCAAGAACATCGGCCT
>JAFSWO010000049.1 GCA_017450165.1 Bacteroidales bacterium
CGAGCTGATGAACTTGATGGGCTTGCCCACCACGGCCTTGATGGAGAGGGCCGCACCGCCGCGGGTGTCACCGTCCATCTTGGTGAGCACCACGCCGTCGAAGTCCAGCCGGTCATTGAAGGCCCTGGCCGTCTCCACGGCATCCTGACCCGTCATGGCATCCACCACGAAGAGGGTCTCGGAAGGCTTGACGGCCTCCTTGATGGCCGCAATCTCGTCCATCATCTGCTGGTCCACGGCCAGACGGCCGGCGGTATCCACGATGACCACGTTGCAGCCTTGCGTACGCGCGTGCGCGATGGCATTTTTAGCGATGCGCACCGGATCCTGCACGCCCTCTTCCGTATAGACGGGCACGCCGATCTGGCCGCCGAGCACCTTCAGCTGCTCAATAGCGGCCGGACGGTAGACGTCACCGGCCACCAGCAGGGGCTGGCGCCCGCGCTTGCTTTTGCAGTTCAGGGCGAGCTTGCCGCTGAAGGTGGTTTTACCGGAACCCTGCAGGCCGGCCACCAGAATGATGGCGGGCGAGCCCTTGAGGTTGATCTCCTGCGCGTCGCTGCCCATGAGTTCGGCCAGCTTGTCGTGCACGATCTTGACCATCATCTGCTCCGGGCGGACGGCCTTCAATACGTTCTGGCCGAGCGCCTCCTGCTTGACCTGGTCGCAGAAATTCTTGGCAACTTTATAGCTTACGTCGGCGTCGAGGAGTGCCTTGCGGACATCCTTGAGCGTCTCCGAGACGTTGACTTCGGTAATTCTACCCTGCCCCTTGATGAGTTTAAACGAACTCTCGAGGCGATCCATCAAGTTTTCAAACATAATCCCGTCAATGTGTAGACTGCAAATTTAACAATAAATTTGACGCTCAACTACTTTTTTCTTCACCGAAATAGGCCAACATTGTTTCAATTCGGTCCTTTTCATTCTCGTGCAGCAGACCAATCATGGCCTCCACGCGCGAGGTGCGGCGTTCCTGCGCCGCATCATATTCGGCCTGCGGCAGGCGGAGATTTTCGGGAACCAGCCGCTCGTTGGTGAAGTGAATCAACGGGGAGCGGAAGTGCGGCACGTAAGAGAGGATTCCTCTGGATGCCAGCGATTTAAGCTTCTCCTTCACCACATCCACGGCATAGTGGCCGTGACGGGCGATGCGCTCTTCATCAACCGGCACGTAGCCGGAGAAGACGCCGGTATACATCCGCATCAGCACCTTGAGGAAGGTGTCGGTGTCGCGGTCCTGCAACTGGACGCGGTAGAGTTCATCCCGCGAGAGCAGGAAGGAGATGCGCGAGGGAACCTCGAGCTCCTCGGTAAGGGTCCAGTAACCGGCTGTTTCAATGTATTTTACGGCATACCAGGCGGTGGCGGCATGCAGGCCGAAGTGGCGGGCAAAATCCTCCACGTTGAACTTGCGGGTCTGCCCCGCCCCGTCTTCGTAGGCAATTTGCAAGTAGTTGAAAATCTTGCTGTAAATGTCTTTGATATAGTCGAGCGGCGGCAGGCTGACGCGCACGATTTGGCGCAGCCGGGCCACATCGGATTCGTTCCAGAGGAGCACCGCCCAGGCCGGATTGCCGTCGCGTCCGGCGCGCCCCGCCTCCTGGAAGTAGGCCTCGATGCTCTCGGGCACGTCGTAATGGCAGACGAAGCGCACGTCCGCCTTGTCGATGCCCATGCCGAAGGCGTTGGTCGATACGATGATGCGCGTCTCCCCGCTCTTCCAGCGGTCCTGGATGGCGCTGCGGTGTTCGCGCTCCATCCCGGCATGGTAGGCCTCCGCGGAAATCTGCTGGCTCCGCAGGAAGGCGGCCAAATCTTCCGCATGCTTGCGGCGGCTCACGTAAACGATGCCGCTTCCCTCAATCTTCCCGCTGATTTTCAGCAGCATACCCATCTTGTTCTCCACCTCGCGGAAGAGGTATTGCAGGTTGGGCCGTGCAAAAGAGGCGCGGATCAGGTTGGGTTGGCGAAAGCCCAGTTTTTCCTGGATGTCGGCCGCCACCGTGGGGGTGGCCGTCGCGGTCAGCGCAATCACCGGGACCTCGCGTCCGATACGGTCGCGCAGCTCCGCAATCCGCAGGTAATCCGGCCGGAAATCGTAGCCCCACTGCGAGATGCAGTGCGCCTCGTCCACCACCAGAAAGTTGATATTCATCTTCTGCACGCGCGTCTGGAACACGGGCGTATTCAGGCGCTCGGGCGACACATACAGAAACTTGTAATCGCCGTAGATGGCGTTGTCCAGCGCGATATCGATCTCGCGAGCGGTCATGCCCGAATAGACGGCCAGCGCCTTGATGCCCCGGCGGGCGAGGTTCTGCACCTGGTCTTTCATCAGCGCAATCAGCGGCGAGATGACCACGGCGATTCCCTCGCGCATCAGGGAGGGCACCTGGAAGCAGATGCTCTTTCCCCCGCCGGTCGGCAGGATGGCCAGCACATCACGCCCCTCCAGCGCAGAAGTGATAATCTCCTGCTGCTTAGGCCGGAAGGCCTCGTAGCCCCAATATCGTTTCAGCGTTTCGAGCATCTGCAACAAAAGTACGAATAATAATTCGTATCTTCGCGCCATAAAAAATCAAATCACCCATTTTTCCTATGGCAAAAATCAAACTCAACGGGATCAAGGATGTCAAGGAAATCCTCTACAATCCCACCTACGAAGTTCTCTACAACGAAGAGACCCGTCCGGGCCTGGAAGGCTACGACAAGGGACAAGTCACCGAACTGGGCGCCATCAACGTGATGACCGGCGTCTACACCGGCCGCTCCCCCAAGGACAAGTATATCGTGATGGACAAGAACTCCAAGGACACCGTCTGGTGGAACACCCCGGAGTATCCCAACGATAACCACGAGATCTCCGAGAAGGTCTGGAAAGAGCTCAAAGCCCTCGCGCTCAAGCAGCTCTCCGGCAAGCGCCTCTTCGTGGTGGACGGCTTCTGCGGCACCCACAAAGACACCCGTATGAAGGTCCGCTTCATTATGGAGGTCGCCTGGCAGGCCCACTTCGTGACCAATATGTTCATCCGTCCCCAG
>JAFSWO010000050.1 GCA_017450165.1 Bacteroidales bacterium
GTGACCATGGCAAAGGAGGAGACAAACGATTACGAGAGCGACCTCTGGCTGCTGGAGGACGGAAAGACCAGAAGGCTCACCACCAGCAGGGACGTAAGGACCGCACTGTGGCTTGACGAAGACAGCCTCATGTTCGCCTCGGCAAGGGATCCCAGGACCAAGGAGGCCCTGAAAAAGAAGGAGCAGCTGACCGTTTTCTACAGGCTGGGCCTTAATGGCGGCGAGGCTCAGGAATGCATGAGGCTACCCCTCACCGTTCTCGATATCAAGAAAATGGAAGGCGGCTTCGCGGTCCTCGCCAAGTACGACATGCGCGAGAAGAGAGACGACGCCTACGAGGTCTTCGAGGAGATCCCCTTCTGGATGGACGGCAAGGGCTTTACCGACGGTCTGCGCAGCAGGCTCTATCTGGTAAAGGACGGAAAGCCCGAACCGGTCACCGGCGAGAACGAGCAGGTGGGCGGCTTTGCCGTCTGCGGCGGCAGAGTGATATACAGCTCCCACTGCTACGACAAGGTCTTCAGCCCCTGCGCAGGGATCACGCTCCTCGAGAACGGAGAAAAGAAGGCCCTGGTACCGGACGGGACATGGCAGGTCAGCTGGGTGAACTTCCTTGACGGACAGCCCGTAGCTTCCATGACGGATGGAAAGCTCCACGGCATCGGAGAGATCCCCAAGGTCTATTCCCTCGACGAGAACGGCCCCGTCAGGCTCTTTGAGAAGGACGAGGTCGCCGGGAGCGGAGTCGGCGGAGACTCCACCTACGGCGGCGGAGCAAGGACCGCCTTTGACGGAAAGGCCATGTATTATCTCACCGCCTGCGACCTCAAGACTGCCCTGAGAAAGTTCGAGAACGGCGCCCTTGCCACCGTCTGCGAGGTCAAGGGCTCCATCGACTCGATCACCGTGAAGAACGGCAGGATCCTGGCTGCCTGCACCGCCGAGGACAGGCTCTCCGAGCTCTACGAGATCAAAAACGGCGAGTTCGTAAGGCTCACCGGCTTCAACGACGAGCTGGCTGAAGAGACCGAGATCCCCCTGCCCGAGCCTCTGTCCGTGATGAACGACGGCTGGCAGATCAACGGCGCGGTCATAAAGCCTGCTGGCTTTGAAGAAGGAAAGACCTATCCCGCGATCCTTGAGATCCACGGAGGCCCCTTCGGAGCCTACGGCACCCCCTATCACCACGAGATGCAGATGCTGGCCGCAAAAGGCTACTTCGTCTTCTACTGCAACCCCAGAGGGGGCGACGGCAGAGGAAGCGAATTCGCCGAGCTCAGAGGAAAGCTGGGCACCATCGATTACAGCGACATCATGGCCTTTACCGACAAGGTCCTGGAGACCTACCCCATGATCGATAAAAACAGACTGGGCGTAACCGGCGGAAGCTACGGAGGCTACATGACCAACTGGATCATAGGCCATACCGACCGCTTCGCTGCCGCTGTGAGCTGCCGCAGCATCTCCAACTGGCTTGCCCAGAACCTCTACACGGATATCGGCCTTGGCTACGGCGAGGAGATCGTTCAGGGCGACGTGTGGAGAGATCCCCAGGTGGTCCGCGATCAGTCCCCCATCGAATTCGCGAACAAGGCCAAGACTCCTACCCTCTTCATCCACTCCGACAGAGACTTCCGCTGCTACATGGGCGAGGGCCTGCAGATGTACACCGCCCTTCAGAAGTTCGGCGTCCCCACCCGCTTCGTCCTCTTCCACGGCGAGAGCCACGGCCTGTCCAGAGGAGGCAAGCCGAAGAACAGGATCACCCGTCTCACCGAGATCGCAGACTGGATGGACAAGTATCTGAAATAGCGGTCATGAAGGCTGCCTGAAAGCATTGTTCTCAAGAAAACGCAAAGGCCGCCCGGAGCTCTCCGGGCGGCTTTGTAAGCTTTTTTTGATCCACTTGGGTAATAAATAATCAGAAACAAACATCAGTCGCTATTGTGTCACACCGTATAATGACATGAAAAACCGATTGAGTTCCTGTGGATCATCATTTCGTTTATACCGTTTGAAGTATTTTCCATTTTTGTACGGAACATAGATATGATCGTCACTGAATCTCAATAAATAGATCTGTTCATCATTTTGGTCATAAAATCCTACCCCGGCCGGTCCTCCTCCAGCTGCCTCCGGACGTTTACAGGTATCATAGTAATCATACTCCCCGTTCACTATGTCAAGGAGCGTGAAGAACAGCTCCGGACTGTCATCTTTTCGCACGGTTTTAGGCCCCAATGAAAAACAGTATGACTTAAAGTAGGAAACCTGCTCGGGATCAATTTGTATAATTATACCAGGTTCTTCATGTGTAATATTTGCCTTTATAATGAACACACTCAATAAAGCAACAAATACTGTAAATGCTATTTTCTTTATTGAACAACGCATTGCTAGATCACTCTATAAGATTGGCATATACAAAATGACTGCATGTGTAAGCACCATAATTCATAAGTGAAAACGTAACGTAATTACTGCCATTTGTCCCCCAGTTATTTGTAATAAATAGATAGTTTATATTATTTGAAATATTATATCCCCATACATTGACAGTATGTTTCCCATCGTCTGTATAATCATCAATATCTAATACAAGAGGGATATCTGAGTCACATTTACTTTTGATCTTATTAAATGTTACTGAAGTAATGCGCCCAGTAGGGGCAGAAGATGCGCCACTATATGTTCCAACATAATATGCGATAGGTTGCTGTACATTTGATGGAAGAGTGCCATTTTGACCATTATTAGTTCCCATCTGGTTATAGAACCAATTAAATACAGTTAGCTGGCTTGCCGAATTATTAACAAAGAAATCCCTGCCATATTTCCAATACATAATCAGATTTACAGCAGCAGTAGGTGTACAGTGGCTATTTAAACCTGAAATCAATGTCTGATAATACTGAGTCGATCTCATATAATCAGCTGCGACATCCCATCCGTCTACATGATAATAATTGGAGGTGCGAGTTCCTACTGTGATATCTGAATCAACTTCAAACTCTCGTAAACGAGAACAGAATTTATTATATATGGGCAACAGGGTATCTATCGACTCATCCAATATCATTCCATTTTCCAAAGATACTAACTCACCTTTGCAATTGTGAATGAAATAAGAAAAGCCTCCTATATAGTATATTTTTTGATTCAAAATGCTGTCAAAATCATTCTTGAGATTATCGTTGCTATTAATCAGACCAATAAGATAATTATCACCTTCAAATGCAAGATTAACTACGTACCAGTAATCATCATTCAAGCCAACCTGAATAAAGCCATTAGGCTTTCCTTCTGTCTCTAAATTAATAATAGCTCCGTTGATATTATCTGTAGGATCATATAAAAGTATGACCGATGTAATATCTGTAGCTTCAGTCCATGTGACAATCACGTTGTTAGTGTTCACAAAACCATGTAACACTCCCCGCGCATATTCAATTGCAGCTTGCATCAAATCTTGTTTGGTATTAGCCGCACTGACAGATCCTGTTGATATGATTAAGCAGATTATTAATAAACACGCCATCAACTTAAAATGCGGATTATAGCTGTTCATCCCAAATTCCTCCTTGCCTTTCTAATTATGAATAATTCTTTAATACAACAAGAAAAAACAGTAGCAATACTTGTGATAGAGATAATAACAATTATCAATTATATTTTACCATATTATCATTATAGCATCAATAATCATATCCATATTGTTGTCCCCACCCGCTTCATCCTCTTCCACGGCGAGAGCCACGGCCTGTCCAGAGGAGGCAAGCCTAAGAACAGGATCACCCGCCTCACCGAGATCGCGGACTGGATGGACAAGTATCTTAAATAGCGGTCATAATAACTGCCTGAGAACATCGACCCCATGAAACTGCAAAGCCGTCCGGAGCTTTCCGGGCGGCTTTGTGCGTCAATCGACAGCACTTACCATTTCGCACCGCCGCTTTTGCCATTATCGGCAACGATCTGGTCATATAATTATTTTTAGTTTTGGTTATTTTAATATGATCAACCAGCGGCTATACTCTCATTAAATTACTTTTAAGGGAGCAAAACGATGAACGCCAGCCGGAAAAGCATATCAACGGTTAGGATCACTTTCACAGCCTTGTTCATGGCTATGAACATCGCCCTGTCGTCCTTCGGGATCCCGGTCCCGGGCGGACACCTCTATCTTTGCGACGCCGTGATCTGCATCGCGGGCCTGCTTCTCGATCCTTTTGAAGCCTTCATTGCGGGAGGCGTCGGATCCTTCCTGGGCGACCTGATATTCTATCCCCTGCCGATGTTCGTATCCCTGGTCACCCACGGTCTGCAGGCAGTCGTCATCTCTCTGATATCCCATAAAGTGCTTAAAAATCATCCCGTCGCCGCCTCATGGATCGCCGTCGCGGCCGGATCCGTCATAATGGTCACCGGGTATACTCTGGGAAAGATATTCATCTACAGCACCTTTAAATACGCGATGATCAAGCTTCCGTATGAGATCGCCCAGGCAGCCCTCGGAGCGGTCCTCGGGATGGCCCTCTGCTACAGGTTCGGGCTCAAGGATCTTTTCAGGCGTCTCATATCCCACAAGCAGTAACGGTCAGTGACAGGAGCAGTTATCATGTATGAAGAATTAAAAAAGCAGTCGTCCGAAATGTGCAGGGAATTCTGCGAAAAAGCGCAGCTCAGGGCAGGCCAGACGGTGGTCGTCGGGTGCTCGACCTCGGAAGTCTGCGGCTCAAGGATAGGGAGCAATTCCAACTTCGAAGCGGCGGAAGCAGTCTTTTCGGGGATATACCAGGTCCTTCACGAAAAGGGCGTCTATCTTGCGGCACAGTGCTGCGAGCATCTCAACAGGGCTGTGGTCATCGAGCGGGAAGCCCGTCCCTTTGACGAGATCGTCAACGCCGTTCCCCAGCCCAAGGCCGGCGGCTCCTTCGCGACCGCCGCATACAAAACCTTCAAAGACCCCGTCGTTCTGGAGGAGATACGCGCCGACGCCGGGATAGATATTGGAGACACCCTCATCGGCATGCACCTGAAGAGAGTTGCGGTCCCCGTAAGGCTCGAGCACGACCGCATCGGAGAGGCGCGGGTCGTTTCGGCACGGGTCCGCCCCAAGTATATAGGGGGAGAAAGAGCCCGGTATTCGGACCTGCTGCGCTGACGGGAATGCGCTGACAGTCATTATTCTACGTCCGGATCGGTCCGGACGGTTTTGAGCGTAAAAACAGCGGGGCCTCAATGGCCCCGCTTCCGCTTTGTTTGGGATTTAGTCTTAGTCCAGCCTCTTGTTCTCCGCCGCGAATCTCTTGATCTTGGAGGCCGAGGTCTTCTCGAAGTCCTCGGTCCTTACGACCAGCCTGCCGATCCTCTTGTATATGGGCTGGTCCTTGTTGTATTCGTCCACGACCTTCTGAAGGATCTCCTGATGCTCGTCCTCATTGGGCTTGTGGCCCAGGACCTCTTCGAAGTAGTCGTCGTTGGGCCTTATGGTCGCGATGATGCTCTTGTCGTCGCCCCTCTCGGTCTCGTCGGCCCAGACGAAGGCCTCTTCGACGTAATTGCTCTTCTGCAGATGATACTCCAGCTCCTCGGGAAAGACGTTCTTGCCGTTGGCGGTGATTATGACGTTCTTCTTGCGGCCGGTAATGTAGATGTAGTTGTCCTTGTCCAGATGGCCAAGATCGCCGGTGTGGAACCAGCCGTCCTTGAGGACCTCCGCGGTCTGCTCGGGCATCTTGTAGTAGCCCAGCATGATATTGGCGCCCCTTACGCAGATCTCGCCGTTGCCGTCCTCATCGGGATCATCGATCCTGACGTCGATGGTGATGGGCGCGTGGCCTACGGAAGCATTCCTGAGCATCTCGCGCTTGTTGGGATTGACCGAGACCAGAGGAGCGCACTCGGTGAGGCCGTAGCCCTGAGCCGCGAAGACTCCGGCGTCGTTGAAGAAGTCCAGTATGGCGGGATCGATGGCCGCGCCGCCGCTGACGATGTTCTCAAGCCTTCCGCCGAAGACGTCGGTGATGGCCTTGAGAGGCTTCAGCTGCTTGTTGACGCCGACCTTGTGAAGGGTCCTCTGGACGCCCAGCAGGGTCTTTACGGCCTTCTCCTTGCCGCCCTTTCTGATGGTCTTCCAGATGTTGGCGTAGAACTTCTCGAAGATGAGGGGAACGCCCAGGAAGAAGGTCGGGCGCAGCTCTTTAAGGTTCTGCTGCATGTAGCGCAGGCCCTGGCAGTAGCCGATGGAGGCTCCCACCATGAGGGGATAGAGCATGCCGCCGGTGCACTCGTAGGTGTGATGGACGGGCAGGACGCTGAAGAACACGTCGTCGGGGCCGCATCTGAAGATGGACTGGCAGATCATCGCGTCGGCGCAGAGGTTCCTGTGGGAGAGCATTACGCCCTTGGAAAGGCCGGTGGTGCCGGAGGTATAAAGGAGCACAGACATGCACTCGGTGTCGATCTCGGCGTCAAGGAAGCTCCTGTCGCCCTCCTTCATGAGCTTTCTGCCCTTTTCCAGCATGTCGGCAAAGGTCAGGATGGCGGGATCCGAAGGCTTGTCGCCGGTGGTGATCAGTATGGGAGCATCGTCTTCGGTCAGCATCGGAGCGAAGACCTTCTCGAACCTGGGGCTCAGGATGACGCATTTGACGTCCGCCTCGCGGACCAGGGCCCTGAGATCCTCCGCCGCCAGCTCCTTGTCCAGAGGGACGCTGACGCCTACTCCGCTGGGAGCCGCGAAATACGCCACCGCCCACCAGTAGGAGTTCTCGCCGATGATGCCGATGTGCTTTCCCTTAAGACCGAGGGAAAGAAGAGCGGTGCCCAGAGCGTTGACGTCGGCAAGGGCCTCGTTGTAGCTCTTGGGAGTGTAGGTCTTTCCGTCGAACTTCTGCCAGAAGGCGGGTCTGTCGCCGTAGAGCTTTGCCCCGCCCTCGATTATATCCTTAAGAGTATCGACAGGACGGACGCTGTGGCCGACCTGATAGGGGTCCTTGGACTCGTTCAGGGTCTTCGCATACTGCTGTCCGAACGTCATCTTTGCTTCGTTATTCATAGAAAATATCCTCGTATTCGAAATATTGTGATGTAGTATCGAAAACTATATTAGCATCACTACTCGAACATGTCAATCATTAAAAACTAATAAAACGCTGGATTTTCAAGGTATTTCGAAATGTAAACGTTTATGGACGTTCCAGTATGTTCATGAACTCGTCGCCGGTGATGGTCTCCTTCTCGTAAAGATAGGACGCCAGCTGGTCCAGCTTTTCCCTGTTCTCCCTGAGGATCGAGACCGCCTTTTCGTGCTGCTTTCCTACCAGTGCGACCACCTGTTCGTCGATCTTCGCCTGGGTCTGGGCGGAGCATGCCAGGGTGGTATCTCCTCCGAGATACTGGTTCTGAACGGTCTCCATGGCGACCATGCCGAAGTCGTCGCTCATGCCGTAGCGGGTGATCATTGCCCTGGCCAGCTTGGTGGCCTGCTCGATATCGTTGGAAGCTCCCGTGGTGACGGTGCCGAAGACGACCTCCTCAGCCGCCCTGCCGCCGGTGAGGGTCGCTATCCTGTTCTCGATCTCCTCTTTGGTCATCAGGTAGTGGTTGCCCTCCTCCACCTGAAGGGTATATCCCAAAGCGCCGGAGGTCCTGGGGATTATGGTGATCTTCTGGACCGGAGCGCTGTGGGTCTGCTTCGCAGCGACCAGGGCGTGGCCTATCTCGTGATACGCGACGACCTTCTTCTCCTGATCGGTCAGAATGGCGTTCTTCTTCTGATAGCCAGCGATGACCACCTCTATGCTCTCTTCAAAGTCGGTCTGGTCGGCGAAGCTCCTGCCGGCTCTCACCGCCCTGAGGGCAGCCTCGTTGACGATATTGGCCAGCTCCGCGCCGGAGGCTCCCGACGCCATCCTTGCCACCTTCTCGAAATCGACCTTCTCGTCGTACTTGATCTTTTTGGCGTGGACCTTCAGGATGGCCTCCCTTCCCTTGAGATCCGGAAGCTCGACGGGGACCCTCCTGTCAAAGCGGCCGGGCCTTGTGAGAGCGGGATCCAGGGACTCGGGCCTGTTGGTAGCGGCCAGTATGATGACGCCGCTGTTTCCTTCAAAGCCGTCCATCTCGGTCAGGAGCTGGTTGAGGGTCTGCTCTCTTTCGTCATTCCCGCCCAGGCCTGCGCCGGTGCTCCTCTTCTGCCCGATGGCGTCGATCTCGTCGATGAACACGATGCAGGGAGCCTTCTCCTTGGCCTGACGGAAGAGGTCACGGACGCGGGAAGCACCCACGCCGACGAACATCTCCACAAAGTCCGAACCGGAGATGGAGAAGAACGGCACGTTGGCCTCACCTGCCACCGCTTTGGCCAGCAGGGTCTTGCCGGTGCCCGGAGGGCCTACCAGCAGCGCACCCTTGGGAATCTTGCCTCCCAGGGCGGTGTATTTCTTGGGGTTCTTGAGGAAATCCACGATCTCCTTAACCTCCACCTTGGCCTCCTCGAGGCCGGCCACATCCTTGAAGGTGACCTTCTGGCCGCCGCTCTTGTCGTACATCTTGGCCTGGGACTTGCCCACGTTGAAGACGCCGCCGATGCCACCGCCTCCGCCACCGCCCATGTTGCGCATCGGGCGGAACATGATAAACCACATGGCAATCAGGATCAGCGGGAATAGCAACCAATCGAGCACCTTGCCCCAATAGTTGATATGTTCGTCAACGACAATCTTGTACTGACGTGCCTCGGGAAGGGTGTTCCGGATGGATTCGAATTCCGTTTCCGCATCGAAGTTCTCGGTAACGAGGAAATAGAAGTGGGGACCCGACTTCGGGATTTTGCCGGTAAACTGATCTTTGTAACGGTCTACGCCGGCGGAATTCAGATGTATTTCGCCTCGGCGCTGGTTGCGGACATAGACAATCTTGTCCACATACCCCTCGGGAAGGATCTGCGTCTTGACATCCACCCACTCCTTCTTCACGGGACCGCTTGTCCCGGGAGTGAACATCATGTAAACCAGGCCGACGATCAGCAGGATATAAAACCAGTTCAGCCAGCCCGGTGCGCGTCCTGCGCCCGTCTTTTTCTTACTCTTGGGAGACTTGCTCATTGTTCGTCAGTGTATTCTGTCTTGACCGCGTCGGCCCACAGGTCTTCCAGCCGGTAGAAAAGGCGCTGATCGGTCTTGAAAATGTGTACTACGGTATCTGTGTAGTCAAGGATGATCCAGAAGGCGTTCTCGCGTCCCTGCTGGCGCACCACACGGTGGCCTGCAGCATCCATCGCCTCCTCCACGGCGTCTGCAATGGCCTGTACCTGGGTGGAAGAATCGGCATTACAAATCACGAAATAATCCGCGACAGCCGTCCCTATCTTGCGGAGGTCCAGTGAAATAACATCCTTGGCTTTCTTTTCGAGCATCGCATCGGCGATGATCTTGACTTCTTCGTTTACTTTTTTACTCATTAATCGCGCAATAATAGCTAATTTCGCAAGGCAAAGATAATACAAATTTTCAGCCAAAGCGCAAAGGGAACGACAATGGCAGACCCCAACCGTATCCAATGGTTCGACGAAGTCGATTCAACCAACACCCGGCTCTCCGCCGCCAAGGGAGAGTTGCCTGCAGGAACGGTCTTCGCGGCCCGCTGGCAGAGCGCCGGAAAGGGGCAACGCGGCAACAGCTGGGAGAGCGGCCGCGACGAGAATTTAACCTTCTCCGTGCTCTGGAAACCCGCTTCACTGCTCGCTACAGCGCAGTTTTCGCTCTCTGAAGCCGCTGCGCTCGGCGTCGCTGATTATCTGGTGGGAGAAGGAGTGTCGCCCTGCATTAAGTGGCCCAACGACATTCTGGTGGGCGGCAAGAAGATTTGCGGCATGCTGCTGGAACATTCGCTCGCCGCTGACAAATTGGCAGACAGTGTGGTAGGCATCGGCCTCAACATCAACCAGCGCAGCTTTGGCCAGGCGCCCAACGCCACCTCCCTGGCGCTGGTAACCGGCACGGAGCGGGACATCCGGCAGGAGTTGCCGCGGCTGCTCTCCCATCTGGACCGGCGCTTTGCACAGACCGCCACCGAGGCGGGACGCCAGACACTCCGGGAGGCATATCTGGCCCGGCTCTTCCAAAAGGGCGAGTGGCACGCATATATGGACCGCCGCAGCGCGGATCCCCTGCTCCCCACCACCCGCGAGGTGGAGGGCATCCGGTTCGAAGGGCGCATCACCGGCATCACCCCGTCCGGAATGCTGCAGTTGGAGGGGCGCGACGGGACGCTCCTCGAATTTGCATTCAAGGAGATCCGCTATCTGATGTAAGAGTTAAACGCCGGCAAGCGCCGCGATGGCTGCCTTGGGATCGGCGGCCTTGAAGGCGGCATTTCCGGCCACAAAGACCGATGCGCCGGCGGCTTCCAGCGCCGCGATATTCTGCATACCCACACCGCCATCCACCTCGATAAAGCAGTTGGCGCCAGCCTCTGCAATCATCTCGCGGACGCGCGCGACCTTTTCCAGAGAACCTTCGATGAAGGACTGCCCGCTGAAGCCCGGGTGAACCGACATCACCAGAATGAAATCGGCTTGTTTCAGATAGGGCTTCAACAGCGCCGCATCGGTTTCCGGATTGATGGCGATACCCGCTTTGGCTCCTGCCGCCCGAATCTGAGAGAGCGTAGAAGAGAGGTCTTCACAGGCCTCGATGTGCACCGAAATAAACTGCACGCCCAGTGCTGCAAAGCGTTCCACGTACTTTTCCGGATGAACGATCATCAGGTGGGCGTCCATCGGCTTTTCAGCCACTTTGGCGATAGCCGCACTTACCGGAAGGCCAAAGGAGATGTTGGGCACGAAGGTGCCGTCCATGATATCCAGATGGATCCAGCCGGCTGCACTCTCGTTGACCATCCGAACATCTCGTTCCAGGTGGCCGAAGTCGGCGGAAAGAATGGAAGGGGCAATGTTGCGCATACCTATTTGACGCTTTTGAGGACCTCCAGGAGGAATGCCCAGAATTTATCGAGAGAGGCCAGATCCAGCCGTTCGCCGGGGGCATGCACGCCACGCAGCGTAGGGCCGAAAGAGATCATGTCCAAATCCGGATACTGCTCCAGGAAGAGGCCGCACTCCAGTCCGGCGTGGATGGCGCGGACGGTAGGGTCTTTGCGGAACAGACGACGGTAAGCCGCCACACAGATATCCTTGATATGGGAATTCATATTGGGTTTCCAGCCAGGATACTCTGACTCATGAGTAACCTGAGCACCAGCGAGTTCGAAGACTGCCGCAAACTTCTCACCAGCCGCCTTGCGTGCCGAGTTGATGGCGCTGCGCTGCGAAGAGCCGATACGGATTCGGCCACCCGGCAGCATCTTGATGGAGGCCAGGTTGGAAGAGGTCTCCACCAGCCCTTTGATATCACCGCTCATGGCCAGCACGCCATGCGGAGCGGCTGCCAGCGCGAGAATCAGGCGCCGGGAGGTAGCCGTGTCGATTGCCTCCTTGCGGGCAGGCATCGGCTCGGCGAACCCGGTCACCTCGGGATCGGTCGTAGCGTATTCGGATTCGATTTCCTTGACAAAACGGTTGAAGAGCTTGACCACGTCGTTTTCACTGCGGGCCGGGATCGCCACCACGGCACTGGCCTCGCGGGCAATGGCGTTACGCTTGTTGCCGCCGGTAATCTCGCAGAGATCAATCTTATAATGGAGTGCATCCTTCAGGAAGCGGGAAAGCAGCTGCAGGGCGTTGGCGCGTCCCTTGTCGATATCGTCCCCGCTGTGGCCGCCAATTCCCCCCTTCACGCCGAAACGGGTGATGACGTGCGATCCGGGCAGCGCTTTGCTCTTGTAGTGGAAGAGCGCCGTGGTATCCACGCCACCGGCACAACCCACGCAGAGCTCGCCCTCGTCTTCGTCGTCCAGGTTCAGCAGGATCTTGCCGGTAAAGAACCCTTTCTTCAGAGCTTTGGCGCCGTCGAGGCCCGTCTCTTCCGAAACGGTGAAGAGCGACTCGATCCGGCCGTGCGGAATCTGATCGTCGTCCATCAGTGCCAACTGGGCCGCAATACCGATACCGTCATCGGCACCGAGGGTCGTATCGGGTGCCACCATCCAGCCGTCACGGATTTCGTAACGGATCGGATCTTTGGAAAAATCGTGGACAACGCCGTCATTCTTCTCGCAAACCATATCGGAATGGCTCTGGAGGACGACCGTGGGGCGATCCTCATAGCCAGGTGTCGCTTCCTTGATAATCAGCACGTTGCCGGCCTTATCAGTCTTACACTCGAGGCGGCGTGCCGCGGCGTATTGCTGAAGATAGGCGATAATCTGTTCCTCGTGACCCGATTCACGCGGAATGCGGGTGATTTCCTGGAAAAAGGACAATACTCTCTTGGTATCCATAGGGCTATAAAAAAAACGCCGAGCGTTACTCGGCGGAAGTCAGTTGCTTTTCAATGTCGGTGACATACCCCCGGAAGGAACGGTCCGTGTCCATCAGGTCGCAGACCGTATTGCAGGCATGCAGCACCGTGGCGTGGTCCTTACCGCCCAGTTGCGTACCGATTGAGGAGAGCGAAGTCTTGGTGAGGTTGCGGCTCAGGTACATCGCAATCTGGCGCGCCTGCACGATTTCGCGCTTGCGCGTCTTGGAGAGGAACTGGTCGGTGGTAATGTTGAAGTAGGTGCAAACGGCATTCTGGATGCGGTTCACGGAGATTTCCACCTTGTGTTCGCAGACAATCTTGTCCACCAGATCCTCGGCCAGGCGCAGCGTCAGCTCCTTCTTGGTGAAGGTGGCGTTGGCAATCAGCGAGAAGAGGGTGCCCTCGAGCTCGCGGATGTTGGTCTTGACGTTGCGGGCCACATACTCCAGCACCTCGTCCGGCACATCCACGCTCTCAGCCTGACTCTTGGCGCGCAGGATAGCGAGACGCGTTTCATAGGAAGGCGGAAGCAACTCGGCGGAGAGACCCCACTTGAAGCGGGAGAGCAGACGCTGATCGAGTCCCTGCAGCTCAACCGGCGGGCGGTCGGAGGTCAGGATCAGCTGCTTGCCACACTGGTGCAGGTAATTGAAGATATGGAAGAAGGCGCCCTGGGTGCCCTTCTTGTCGGCAAACTCCTGCACGTCGTCCAGAATCAACACATCCACCAACTGGTAGTAGCGGAGGAAATCCGAAACCTCATTGGAGTTGTTGTTGTTCTTAGCCGTGCAGGCGGCATTCATATACTGGTTCTGGAAAGTATTGGCATTCACGTAGAGCACCACTTTCTCAGGATAGTGTTCCTTGACGGCGATTCCGATGGCCTGGGCAAGATGCGTCTTGCCGAGACCGGGACCGGCATAGATGAAAAGCGGATTGAAGGCATTCCGACCCGGAGTACTGGCGATACGCAGGCCGGCCGAACGGGCCAAGCGGTTGCATTCGCCCTCGATGAAATTCTCCATCGTGTACTGCGGATTGAGGTGCGGATCGATGTTGAGCCGCTTGATACCCGGAATCAGGTAGGGACTGCCCTCATAGCTGGAAGCCACATCCGGCGCGGGGATATCCACGTTGCGGATCCGCGGTGCGGGACGCTGGTTCTCCGTAATGAAGGTGTCGGCTATCCGGACCTTGTAGCGCAGGCGGGCATCCGGACCGATGACCCGGTGCAGCACCTTGCTCAGCAAATCCAGGAAATTAGCCTCGATGTGCTCGCGCACATAGTCCGATTGAACTTCAATGGTGAGGATGTTGTTTTCCAGGGAGACGGAACGGATCGGGGCGAACCAGGTGGTGTATGCGGAAACAGGGATGTTGTCCCTGATTACCTCCTGGCACTTCTTCCAGACACTATCGCATTTCTGCACACCCATTGTTTCCGTTTTTACCGTTTTTGAGCAAGCAAAAATGGATGAAAAAAATGTGATAAAAAAATTTTTTTGCTATTGTTTTTTTCAGAAAAATTACAAGTACTTAATTATCAGCAGAAAAAATTGTTTAAAACGTTTTTATTACTGATTATCAAGTAATTGCACAACCCCATATGCATCCCAGCGCACTCTATCGCACAATCGTTCCGTCAGGTGCAACACGGATCAAAAACGCCCCCGGAAATTTGGATTTTACTCCGGAAAGCGCTCCAGCCGCCTCAAAGCGGGATTTGTAAAAACCGATACAATACTTATAGGTCTCTCCTACTTTTAAACAATCCACATTTTCGCCCTGAAACTCGGGTGCACCCGGTTCCAATTTCCGAGAAAGCGCAAATACCTGAATTCGGAAAAGCGTATCGGTCGCCGCCGCGGTCGCTGTCGGCGCGGCAACGGAATCCGTCACTGCCGGAATCTCCGGTTTTTCAGGTTCCCGGTCAAACTCTTTCTTGAATGCGGCGAAAGCGCGGAAAATGCCGTCGGCAATCTTGCCCCGCTCGTCCCGGTTGGTCAGCTTCTCGCGGTCCTTCTGGTTGGAGAGGAATCCGATCTCCACCAAAACGGCGGGCATCGTGGTGCGCCAAAGCACCAGCAGGGCTGCCTGCTTGATTCCGCGACTGAGGCCAATCGGGCTCTGGGCAAGCTGTTGCTCAACGAGTTCCGCCATCCGCACGCTCTGCTCCAACTGGGCGCTCTGCATCATATTGAAGAAGATAAAGGAATCGGGCTCCTTGGGATCGTAACCGGCATAGGTGGTGGTATAGTCTTCCTCGAGCAGAATCACCGAGTTTTCACGCTTGCAAACCTCCATGTTGGAGCGGTTGTTGTCCGTACCCATCAGGAAGGTTTCCGTCCCTCGCGCGGCGCTGTTGCGGGCCGAATTGACGTGGATGGAGATAAAGAGGTCCGCGTGGTTCCGGTTGGCCTTCTTACCACGCTCATGCAGAGGGATATACACGTCTTTGTCACGCGTATAGATCACCTTTACGTCCGGGTAGGCCTTCTTGATCTTATCCCCCAGTCGCACGGCTACATCCAGCGTGATATCCTTCTCACGCACTTTGCCATACACGGCACCGGGATCCTTTCCGCCGTGGCCGGCGTCGATCACCACCGTCCGGAGGGTGAAACCGGCAGCGGTTTTGTCCTGCGCGCGGACCGATTGAAGCGAAACGGCCGCGAACAACAGAAAGAGCGCGATCTTGGCAAGGATTTTGGGATGCATTATATAGGTATTCGGGGAAAATTGCTAAATTTGTCCCTTTGCAAATATACGGATTTCTGAATAAATGACAATAAAGCGCCTCTTCCTGCTTCTGACGGCCCTCCTGCTGACGTTGCTTCCCGCAGCCGCTCAGCACCCGGACTCGCTCGATACGAGGCGCGTCATTGATACAACCGCCACCACCGGCAACCTGGAGCGCCCCGCCTTCACCACCGCCCGCGACTCGGTGATCGAGGATCTCGAAAAGAATATCATCTACTACTTCGGCAACGTCACGGCCAACTATGGCGACATCTCCATCACCGCCGACTATATGGCCTACAACATGGACCTCAACATCGTCTATGCCCGCGGCCAGTTCGACCCTGCCGTCGATTCGGTAATCGGTAAGCCGGTGATGAAAGACCGCGGCGGCGAATACGAGATGGATGAAGTCTATTACAACTTCACCACTCGGAAGGCGAAGATCAAGAACATGGCCACCAAGCAGCAGGAGGGCACGCTGGTGGGTGACAACCTGAAGATGATGCCCGACCAGTCCTTCAATATTTCGGGCGGCAAATATACCGTCTGCGATGCCGAGCATCCCCACTACTATCTGCGCATGACCACCGCCAAGATTATGACCGAGCCCAAGCAGAAGACGATGTTCGGCCCGGCCTACCTCGTGGTGGGCGACGTACCGCTACCGATCGGTCTCCCCTTCGGTTTCGTGCCCGACAGACCGGACCGCGCCAGCGGCCTGCTGATTCCCTCCTACGGCGATGAGACGGCCCGCGGCCTCTATCTCAAGGACCTGGGCTACTCTTTTGTGATCGGCGACTACGCGGACATTGCCCTGACCGGCGATATCTACTCCTACGGATCCTGGGCCGTGCGACTGACCTCCCGTTACAAACTGCGATACAAATTCGACGGTTCGCTCTCCATCAACTATTCGGACGATATCACGGGCGAACGGGGCACACCGAGTTTCAACGAATCCCGCAACTTCGGTGTAAGCTGGAGCCACGCGCAGGACTCCAAAGCGCATCCCGGAACCTCCTTCCGCGCATCGGTCAATTTCTCCAGCCCGTCCAACAACCGATACAACTCCACCGGCATCACCAACGCGCTGCAGAACCAGACCTCATCCTCTATCTCCTATTCCAAGACCTGGAGCGGTATGAGCGTCTCCATCAACGCCCTGCACAGCCAGAGTTCGCGCGACAGTTCCTACGCCATCACCTTCCCGAACATTACCTTCAACGTCAATAGGTTCTATCCCTTCAAGCGGCAGAACCGCGTGGGCAAGGAGCGGGTTTACGAGAAGATATCCCTCAGCTACAGCACCACACTGCAGAACAAGATCAGTTTCAAGACCAGTGAGATTCACGATCCGGACTTCTGGAACAAGATGCAGAACGGCATGACCCACAATTTCCAGATTGGTCTTCCCTCCTTCTCCCTGCTGAAATACTTCCAGTTCTCGCCGTCGGTCACCTACGGTATGAACTGGTTCTTCCGCGAGCAGCTGCGCGCCTATGATGCCGATCTGGATCGGGTGGTAACCAGCTATTCCGACCTATTCAGCACCTTCGGCATCACGCAGAACTTCTCGGCCGGCATCTCCATGAGCACCCGCCTCTACGGTATGTTAAACTTCGGCAGCAAAAGCAAGGTGCAGGCCATCCGCCACATGATTACCCCGTCGTTCAGCTTCAGCTGGCGGCCTGAGTTGGGCACGCCGGCCAACGGTTACACCAGCATCACCTATACCAAGGCCAACGGAACAGAAGTGACCGAGGAGTACAACCGCTACGCCGGCATGCTCTATTCTCCGCCGGGCAAGGGACGCACGGCCGCCATCTCCTTCTCGTTCGCCAACAACCTGGAAGCCAAGGTCAAAAGTGCGAAAGACACGACCGCCGGCGGCCTGAAGAAGGTCAAACTGCTGGACCAGCTGGGCATCA
>JAFSWO010000008.1 GCA_017450165.1 Bacteroidales bacterium
AGGATATGATGCTCGAAAATGGAGTCGGTGTCGCGGCGGGAAATCACGTTGATTTTCCCGTTCCACTCCTTCCACAACTCAATCGCGCGTGCGTATCGTCCCGCGTCAATCTTCAGAGGGTCAATCTTCGTCTCCATTGTCTTTCATTTTGTCCATCAACGCCTTGGCCCTGCGGATGCGGGTGCGCACGGTATTCAGTTCCATATCCAGTTCCTCGGCTATCTCCTTGTACTGCAGTCCGTCCACCAGACGCATACGCGCAATCTCGCGATAGAGCTGAGGCAGCCCTTCGATGCACTTCTGGGTACGGCCCTGGTCCTCCTCGTGGATGATGTTCTCCAGAGCTGTGTCGTCCCCGTCCTCGATACGGCTCACCATGGCACTGGTCTGACGGTTCTCATCGTCCAGATAGACCATCTGCCTGCGGGCCCTGTTCTCATGGTCCAGGGTGTCCAGGGCGGTGTTGCGGGCTATCGTAAGCAGCCAGGTATTGAACTGGCTTTTCGAGGGGTCGTAGGTCTTTATCTGCCGGAAAGCCTTCTCGAAGGTGCGCGAGCAGATGTCGTCCACGTAGAAGTCGTCCAGATTCTTCATCTTGCCCTTGATGTAGGAACGGAGACCCTCGATATGGGTGTCCCAGAGCCGCGTGAAAGCGGTTCCGTCGCCTATTATCGCAAGGCGAACGAGTTCATCAGTGAGCATCGAGCCAGGTCTTCCCATAATTGCATTCTACGGTTAAAGGAACACTTAGCTGCATCACGTTCTCCATCTCCCGTACCAGAATCTCCTGCACCGCCGGAATCTCCGAAGAAGGCACTTCCAGCAGCAGTTCGTCGTGAATCTGCAGAACCATGCGGGCCTTAAGGCCTTCTTCACGGAGGCATTTGTCGACCCTAATCATGGCTATCTTGATGATATCGGCGGCCGTGCCCTGGATGGGCGCGTTCACCGCGTTGCGTTCGGCCAGAGCCCGGAGGTTCGCGTTGTGCGACTCAATGTCCGGGATATAGCGCCTGCGACCGAAAAGCGTTTCGGTATAGCGGTTCTGACGGGCATTCTCGAGAGTCTTGGCGATGAAATCGCGTATCGCGGGGAAGCTGGCGAAGTAGCCGTCTATCAGTTCTTTAGCTTCGTTCCGTGAGGTTCCGAGCCGCTGCGCGAGACCGAAACTGGAGATGCCGTACATGATGCCGAAGTTGGCGGTTTTGGCCATGCGGCGCTGATCGGCGGTGACCTCCTCAACCGGCACGCCGAAGATCTTGGCTGCGGTGGCTGCATGCACGTCACGCCCTTCGCGGAAAGCGGCGCAGAGGTGCTCGTCTCCGGAGAGATGAGCCATCACGCGGAGCTCGATCTGGGAATAGTCGGCGCTCATCATCACGGAGTCCTCCCCTTCCGCCACGAAGGCCTTGCGGATTTCGCGGCCCTGCTCGGTACGGATGGGAATGTTCTGCAGGTTCGGGTTGCTGGAAGACAGCCTCCCGGTGCTTGTAAGAGCCTGATTGAAAGTGGTATGCACACGGCCGTCGGCGGCGATGTATCCGGCGAACGGTTCGATGTAGGTGCTCAATAGTTTGCGCAGTCCGCGGTAGTCGAGTATGGCCTCGATGATGGGGCTGCGATCGGCCAGAGCGGAGAGCGTCTCTTCGTCGGTAGGCCAGGCGCCCTTGCGGCGTTTCGCCCCCGGGTCGAGCCGCAGCTTTACAAAGATCACCTCTCCTATCTGCTTGGGCGACGCCACATTGAGCCCCGGTTCGCCGGCCAGCTCTCGCACTTCCGCTTC
>JAFSWO010000051.1 GCA_017450165.1 Bacteroidales bacterium
AGCTGCGTCACGGCGCTGCCCGTGGCGGGATCCTTGATCACCAGGCCGATGAGGGTGGTGATGATGATGCCGATGAGGATGCCGCCGCGCACCTTGAGCATCACCAGGCCGGCCGTGATCATCAAGCCGATGACCGCGACGAGGGCCGTGCCGTGGGTAATGTCACCAAGGGTCACCAGGGTGGAGTCGGAATTGACGATGATGCCGGAGTTCTGCATGCCGATGAAGGCGATGAACAGGCCGATACCGGCGCCGATGGCCTTCTTGAGCGTGCCCGGGATGGCATTCAGCAGCCAGCTGCGCACCTTGGTGATGGTCAGGATGATGAACAGGATACCTTCAATGAGTACCGCCGTCAGGGCGAACTGCCAGCTGTAGCCCATCGTCAGACAGACGGTGTAGACGAAGAAGGCGTTGAGACCCATACCCGGGGCAAGGGCGAACGGCTTCTTGGCATAGATGGCCATCACCAGGGTACCGACGATGGCGGCCAGGGCCGTGGCGGTGAAAACCGCCCCGCCGGGCATGCCGTCCAGGGCACTGAAGATGCTGGGGTTGACGGCCAGGATGTAGGCCATCGTCAGGAAGGTAGTAATACCTGCGACGATCTCGGTCCGGACATTATTCTTGCCGGGCTCGAAGCCAAAGACTTTGTTCAGGAAGTTTGCCATATTTCACTTGACTAGAAAACCCACTTGGTACCGATGCAAGGCATGACGTTGAAGCCTTCCATGCCGGCGAAATTGTAGCTGAATTCCACCTCGCCGCCGATGTTGAAGTGCTCGGTGCCGCAGTTGAACCAAAGCTGAGGCTCGGACAGGACCACGGCATGGTCACCCTCGCACCACACATCCACGAAGCCGGAGAAACGCAGGCCCTTCGCACCGAAGAGATCCTGGCAGCCCCAAACCGCCGTGAACTGCAGGGGGACCTTGCTGGCCAAGCCCACGAAGTGCTTGTAGAGCACCTTCAGGTTCAGCGTGTTGTTGAAATCGCTGGTGTGCAGGAACCAGTCCAGACCGAAGAGGAATGCGCTGTTCACCGGGAAGGCCACAGCCATGTTGGCAGCCGTTCCGAAACCGCCGTTGTACTCGACCTGGAGGCTGAGCGGAGCAAGGGCGGAATCACTCCAGAAATTCAGGCAGCGGGCAATCTCGAAATAGGTGTTGTTCGGAGAGATGACCTTGTTGCCGTCCTTGTTGTTGTAATCGTAATCGATGAAGAAGAAAGTGTTGCCCCAGTTGTCCTGATGGAAACCTTCCAGGGTGGTGGTGAAGTGCTTACGACCGAGGTCGTAGAAGGTCTGGAAATTGGTCTGTGCCTTTGCTCCTTGAGCAAAAAACAGTGCTGCGGAGGCTACCGCCAACAAGAATACTTTTTTCATCGTATGGATTTAAAGTGAATGTCAAACTTTGATGACAGAGGTCACCTCGACGTCCGCGGGCAGCAGGGCGCGGCCCTTGAGGTCTTCGATCTCGATAATGAAATTGATGCAGACCTTTGCCGGATGGAAGGCGTTCACGAGCCGGGCGGCGGCCGCCACGGTGCCGCCCGTGGCCAGCAGGTCGTCGTGAATCAGCACCACGTCATCCGGACCGATCGCATCCTTGTGGATCTCGATCGTATCATGACCGTATTCCTTATCATAGGTCTCGCTGATGGTCTCGGCGGGCAGTTTGCCAGGCTTGCGAGCCATCACGAAACCGGCGCCCAGGCGAATGGCCAGGGCAGGTCCCATTACGAAGCCGCGGGACTCCAGGCCGACGACTTTGGTGATTCCTTTGTCTTTGTAGAGCTTGTAGAGAATGTCTTCGAGTTCCCGCAGGCACCCGGCATCTTTGAATAAAGTTGTAACATCCCAGAACAGGATACCTTCCTTCGGAAAATCCGGTACGGTCCGGAGGCTGGATTTAAGTTTTTCGATACACATATGGGCAACTTACCGATTACGAAGATACAATTTTTCCGCGAGATTTCAGACAAGTTTTTTTTATCTTTGTAATGATTATGCAAAAAAGAAGTGGTAAAGGCCGGCAGGCATCCAGGGGAGCAAAAAGAGCCGGCACGGGTAACAAAAAAGTTTTTCCGCAGTATGTCGGGAAGGTCCAGATGACCCGGGAAGGGTTCATCTTCGTGAACATAGAGGGCCAGGAAGGCGATGTCTTCGTCAAGGCCTCCAAGACACGCCACGCCCTGCACGGCGACCTCGTGCGCGTGGCCGTGACGCACACCTTTTATGATACCGGACGCCGCGAGGGCGAGGTGATCGAGATTATCGAACGCTCCACCCGTCCTTTCGTGGGCTATTACCATACCGTCGGGGCCCAGGCCTGGGTGCTGATGGAGAGCAAGACGATGCCCTATGACATCCAGGTGGATGCTGCAGAGGGTGCCCGGATGGGGGCGCAGGCCGGGATGAAGGTCGCGGCGGTCGTGGACCGCTGGGAGCGGCGCGAGCACGGGCCGCACGGGCACCTGGTCGATGTGCTCGGGGTGCCCGGGGAGAACGAGACCGAGATGCACGCCATCCTCGCGGAGTTCAATCTCCCCTATCGTTTCTCTCCCGAGGTGGAGCGCGCGGCCGACAAGATTTCGGACGAGATCACCGAGGCGGATCTGAAAGGGCGCAAGGATTTCCGGCAGACCTTCACGCTGACGATCGATCCCGCGGATGCCAAGGATTTTGACGACGCCCTGTCGTTCCGGGCGCTTCAGAACGGGAATTTCGAGGTCGGCGTGCACATCGCCGATGTATCTTACTACGTGAAGCCGGGTTCGGCGGTCGATCTGGAGGGCCGGGAGCGCGGGACGTCGGTGTATCTGGTGGACCGGACGGTGCCGATGTTGCCGGAGAAGCTCTCCAACAAGCTCTGCTCGCTGCGGCCGCACGAGGACAAGTTGACCTTCTCGGCGGTGTTCGAGATGACACCCAAGGCGGAGATCCGCTCGCGCTGGATCGGCCGCACCATCATCAACTCCGACTTCCGCCTCGACTACGACCAGGCGCAGAGCATTATTGAATCAGCAGGGTCGCCCGGCGAGGCTTCTCCCCTGCAAAACTTCGCGCAAAGCGCTCTTCCCTCCCAGCCTGACGGCTGGGCCCCTCCCGTTCACGAAGCCACGGGCGGCTACGGTTTTGCAGGGGAGAACCTCG
>JAFSWO010000052.1 GCA_017450165.1 Bacteroidales bacterium
CAAGGGAGAATTCGTCACGCTGCTGGGCCCCTCGGGCTGCGGCAAAACCACGCTCCTGCGCATTCTGGGCGGTTTCGAGACCGCAGATTCCGGCGTTGTAGAACTTGAAGGACGCGATATCGCCGGCGTCCCGCCGCACCTGCGTCCGCTCAATACGGTGTTCCAGCGCTACGCGCTTTTCCCGCACCTGGACGTCTATGACAACATCGCCTTCGGCCTCAAACTGAAAAAGACTCCGGAAGCGGAGATTGACAAGCGCGTCCGCAAGGTTCTGAAACTGGTGGCGATGTCCGATTATGAAGACCGCGATGTCGATACCCTCTCCGGCGGTCAGCAGCAGCGTATCGCCATTGCGCGCGCGATCGTCAACCAGCCCAAGGTGCTGCTGCTGGACGAGCCGCTCGCCGCACTGGACCTCAAGATGCGCAAGGATATGCAGATCGAGCTCAAGGAGATGCACCGCAAACTGGGCATCACCTTTATCTATGTGACGCACGACCAGGAAGAGGCTCTTACGCTCTCCGATACCATCGTGGTGATGAACGAGGGCAAGATCCAGCAGATCGGCACGCCCACCGACATCTACAACGAGCCGGTCAATGCCTTTGTAGCGGATTTTATCGGAGAGAGTAATATCCTGAAAGGCAGAATGATGCGCGATCGCCGCGTGGCCTTCATCAAGCATGAGTTCGACTGTGTGGACGAAGGCTTCGGCGAGAATGTTCGCGTGGATGTGGTGGTCCGTCCGGAAGATATCTACTTCACGACGGATCCCGCCAAATGTCAGTTCAAGGCTACGGTCAACTCCTGCACCTTCAAAGGCGTCCACTATGAAATGTGGGTGGACACCGACACGGGCTATGAGCTGATGATCCAGGACTATGACCCGTACGAGGTGGGCAGCGAGGTGATGCTCTACATTGATCCGGACGATATCCAGGTGATGAAGAAAGAGCGTTTCACCAACACCTTCGAAGGCAAGATCGTAGATGAAACCCATGTGGAATTCCTGGGCGCCGAGTTCGAGTGCCAGCCGCACGAATTTGCGGAAGGCGACAAGGTTACGGTGACCGTTCCTTTCCACAAGGTGGACCTGCTCGACCATGCGGAAGAAGCGGTTCTTGAAGGCAATGTAGACTTTATCCTCTATATGGGTGACCATTACCACCTGACCATCAAAACCGAGTCCGGTGACAAGATCTGGGTGGACACCAATGATATCTGGGACAAAAACGACTTTGTAGGCATCAAGATCCTGCCCAAGGATATCTGCCTCGAAAAACAGGCTGAAAAGAGAGATGAATAAGCGCTCCAGTTGGGCGTTGCCCTACTTCATCTTCCTGGTGCTCTTCGTGGTACTGCCGCTCCTGCTGATTCTGATCTATTCGCTGCAGGATGCGTCGGGTCATTTTACCTTCTCCAATATCACGAAGTTCTTTACCGACAAGGATGCTCTCAGCACTTTTGCGCTCTCGATCGAGGTAGCGCTGGAGAATACGCTGCTCTGCGTCCTGATCGGCTATCCGGCAGCCTGGATACTGGCCAACAAGTCGCTGAACCGCAGCGCGGTGACCGTGGTGCTCTTCATTCTGCCCATGTGGATCAACGCGCTGATGCGTACGCTCGCCACCGCGGAACTCTTCACGATGGCCGGTGTGCCGCTCGGCAAGGGAACGCTCCTGTTCGGTATGTGCTACGACTACCTGCCCTTCATGATCTATCCCATCTACAACGTGCTCAACAAGATGGATCACTCCTATGCGGAGGCGGCGCAGGATCTGGGTGCAACCCCGGGCGAGGTCTTCCGCAAGGTGACGCTGCCGCTCTCGATGCCCGGTGTTTGGAGTGGCATCCTGATGGTTTTCATGCCGACGGTTTCCACCTTTGCCATCTCGGAATTCCTGACCAACAACAAGATCAAGCTCTTTGGTACGATCATCCAGGAAAATATCAATAACTCGATGTGGAACTACGGCGCTGCGCTGTCGCTCATCATGCTCGTAATCATCGCGATTACGACCGTGCTTCAGGGCGGTGACAAAGAGGCCGAAACGGTAGGAGGGGCCATCTGATGAGTATCAAGCGTATTGCCGCCAAGGCCTATATCTGGCTGCTCCTGATCGTCCTCTACGCGCCGATCGTCTTCATCGCCATCTTCTCCTTTACCGAGGCCAAGAGTCTCGGCAACTGGACCGGATTCTCCACGGCGCTCTACAAGAATCTCTTCCCTGGATCTATGCAGAACTCCTCCGGCCTGCTTTCCGCCGTGCAGAACACGCTGCTCATCGCACTGGCCGCCTCTATCGTGGCCACGCTGCTCGGTACGATTGCCGCTATCGGTATCTACCACCTGAAGGGGCGTAAGAAGAACGTGATGAACTTCCTGAACAACATCCCGATGATCAACCCGGACATCATCACCGGTGTCTCGTTGTTCCTCCTGTTCGTCTTCCTGCACATCTCCCAGGGCTATGCCACGGTGATCCTGGCGCACATCACTTTCTGCACGCCCTATGTGGTGCTGAACGTGCTGCCGAAGCTCTCGCAGAAGAATCCCAATATCTATGAAGCCGCGCTGGATCTGGGCGCTACGCCGATGCAGGCTCTCCGCAAGGTAATGGTTCCTGCGCTGCGTCCGGGCATGATTTCCGGCTTTATCCTTTCGTTTACCATGAGTCTCGACGATTTCGCCGTGACCTTCTTTACCCGGGGTACGATCGGTCTGGATACCCTCTCGACCTATATCTACGCAGACGCCCGCAAAGGCGGTCTGACTCCGGAACTTAAACCGTTGATGACCATCCTCTTCCTGGTGATTCTGGTGGTCCTCCTCGTAATTAACATCCGTCAATCCAAGAACACAGCAAAACGATGAAAATGAAATTCAGATTCCTGACGCTGGCAGCCGTGGCGCTGCTTGCCGCTTCCTGCGGAGTTGACCGCTCCCAGGTTCTCAAGGTTTACAACTGGTCCGACTATATCGACGAGTCGGTTCTCCCGGAGTTCGAAGCCTGGTACAAGGCGCAGACCGGTGAAGATATCAAGGTTGTCTACCAGACGTTCGACGTCAATGAGACGATGCTCTCGAAGATTGAGAAGGGACACGAAGACTACGACGTGGTCTGCCCCTCCGACTACATCATCGAGCGCATGCTCAACAACCGGTTGCTCCAGCCGCTGGATTTCGCTTCCATTCCGGATTCGATCAACTATATCTCGCTGAACAAGTCACCCTATATCCAGGGGGTCTTCAAGAGCATCAATCCTGAAATCGATGCCAACGAGTATTCCGTGGCTTACATGTGGGGCACCACCGGCATTCTCTACAACACTGACGAGGTGACCTACGAAGAGGCTTGCACCTGGGATGTTATCCGCAACCCGAAGTTCGCCGGTCGCATTCTCATCAAGGATGCTCCGCGCGATGTCTACGGCCCGGTGCTGATTTACCTCAAGCAGAAGGAGTTGCAGGAAGGTACCGTGACGCTGCAGGAACTGATGCACGACTCTTCCGACGAATCCATCGCCGCTGTCGAGGCCTATCTGAAAGAGGTCAAGGACGGTGTGTTGGGCTGGGAGGCCGATTTCGGCAAGGACCAGATGACCAAGAACCGCGGACTCGTCTCGCTCAACTGGAGCGGCGACGCTGTATGGGCTATTGAAGAGGCTGCGACGGTGGGTGTCAACCTGGACTATGTGGTTCCTGAAGAGGGAAGTACCGTCTGGTTCGACGGCTGGGTCATTCCCAAGTATGCCAAGAACGTCAAGGCTGCTTCCTGGTTCATCGATTTCATGTGCCGCCCGGACATCGCCATCCGCAATATGGAAGAGACCGGTTACGTGGCAGCCAACGGCGCCTTTGAAGTACTTGAGTCGCAGATTGATGATGCCTGCGAACCGCTCGATCTGACCTATTTCTTTGGCCCTGAGGCTCTCGGAATCCGCGTTAACCCGGTTCTCTATCCGGATGCATCGGTGATTGCCCGCTGCGCGCTCGAACATGACTGGGGTGCAGATACCGACAAACTGCTGGCCATGTGGTCGCGCGTCAAGGGTGACAATGCCGGCACCTCTACCTATATCGTAGTGGCCCTGGCAGTGGTCCTGCTGGTTGTTTTCTTCATCACCCGCGCCCGCAGCAAGAAGTCCCGTAAACACGGCAAACGATGAAACTCAGAGGTTGGGCACTGGTAACCGGCGGAAGCGCCGGAATTGGACTGGAGGTCTCGCGCGGACTTCTGCGTAAGGGGTATTCCCTGATTCTGGTGAGCCGTTCGCCTCAGAAGCTGAAGAACGCGAAATACGAGCTCTCCCGCGAACTCCAGAAGTCCGACGAGCGCCAGATTACCATCCATACGGCCGATCTGGCTGAACCCTCTGCCGCCGACAATCTCTACGCGTGGGTTCAGTCGCGAAAATTCGTTGTGGAGATGCTGGTCAATGATGCGGGTATGTACATCTGCGACGAGGCGCTGAATGTCTCCCGCGAGCGTGTGGAAGCCATTCTTTCCCTCAATATCCGCGCGTTGACCACCCTCTCGCTGCTCTTCGCCCGCGAAATGGCGGAGCGGGGCAGGGGGCGCATCGTGAATATCTCATCCTATTCGGTTTACATGCGCTATGCGGGCCTTTCGCTTTATGGGGCGACCAAGGCCTACGTGCGCAACTTCTCGGTGGCCCTCTCGCGTGAAGTGAGAAGCAAGGGCGTCAAGATCACCACGGTGGCTCCCAGCGGCGTGGATACCGGTTTGCTCGGTCTTCCGCCCAGTACGGCGCGTCTGGCCCGCATCACCGGGTTCATGATGGGGCCTGCGCGTTGCGGACGCATTATCGTGCGTGCCGCGATGCGTGGCCGGCGCTACATCGTGCCCGGATGGCACAACTACCTGGTGATTCCTTTCCTGGGATTGCTACGGCCCGTCATGACCAAGGTGATGCTGAAGAACACCGCCACGGAGCACGCAAAGCTATAGCAGCCGCTTCAGCGCTGTAAATTCGTCGATTAACCACGTGGGCGATGCGGTCAGGAGCCGCTCGCGCGCGTGGTTTCCGTATGTAACGGCGCAGGTGCGGCAGTGCGCCCGGTTGCCCATCTCAATATCGAAGGTCGTATCCCCCACGACAAGGGTCTCGTCGGCTTGGGCCTGCATGCGCTCCAGCAGCGCCAGCACCATGTCCGGTGCGGGCTTGGAGGGGAATCCGTCCGCGCTGGTGGCCCGGATGGGAAAGTAGCGGCTGATGCCCCAGCCCGAGAGAATGTACTCCAGCGAATTGCAGCCGCGCGAAGTGGCGATGGCCATGGGAACGCCCTGCGCTGCAAACTCTTTGATGGTTGCTGCCACGCCCGGGTAGAGACGGATTTGCGAGAGTTCCAGCTGCGCGAAGAGTTCGCGGTAGATGGCTACTGCCTCGGCCTCTTTGCTCTCAGGCAGGTTGCCCGCGATGCGCAGGGAGGTTCCCAGCGGCAAGCCGATGGTGGCACGGATGGCTGCCGGTGTGACGCCCTCGACGCCCATGCGATGCAGGGTCTCGGTGGCTGTAGCCACGATTCCGTCGGCCGTATCGGCCAGCGTGCCGTCAAAATCAAAGATGAGGTTTCGGATGGGTTTCACGCCCACAAAGGTAGTGTGGCGATGGCAATTTGTCAAACCTTTTCGTATCTTTGTAAGCGATAGAATTCAAAGTATCCAAACGATGATCCGTACACTCAACGCACAGGTCCGCTACATCGGTACCGACGACCACGTCAGCGACCTTTTCGAAAGCCAATACATCCTGCCGGAAGGCATGGCTTATAATTCCTATCGGATTCTTGATGAGAAGGTTGCCATTCTCGATACGACGGACGACGCTACAGCCGATGCCTGGAAGACGAATCTGCGCGAAGGACTCTCCGGCCGCACGCCGGACTATCTGGTGGTGCATCACATGGAACCCGACCATTCGGCATTGATCGCCTGGGCGCTGGCCGAGTATCCCGGTCTGAAACTGGTCTGCAGCGCCATGGCGCTCAAGATGCTGCCGCAGTTCTTTGAGGGCATTGCGCTCGAAGGCCGCACGGTGACGGTGGGCGAGGGGGATATCCTCGATTTGGGCACTCGTAAACTGCGTTTTATCGCAGCCCCGATGGTTCACTGGCCGGAGGTGGTGATGAGTTTTGACGAGACGGACGGCGCCCTTTACAGTGCCGACGCCTTCGGTAAGTTCGGCGCACTGGATACCTGCGGATTCTACGGCCGCGACGATGACGACTGGAGCTGCGAAGCCCGTCGCTACTATTTCAACATTGTCGGCAAATATGGACCCCAGGTCCAGACGTTGCTGGGGAAGGTGGCTGCGCTGCCAGTGAAGACCATCCGCCCGCTGCACGGCCCTATCCTTGAGGACAATCTGGGCGAATATGTCGGTCTCTACGATACCTGGAGCCGCTACGCCGTTGAAACGGAAGGGATTTTCATCGCCTGCGCCTCCATCCACGGCGGAACGCTGGCCGCAGCCGGGAAACTGGCGGAGATTCTGCGCGAAAAGGGCGCCGGCCGGGTAGAGGTGAGCGACTTGTGCCGCAGCGATTTCGCTGAGAATGTGGAAGATGCATTCCGCCATTCCACGCTCGTGCTGGCCGCTTCTTCCTATGATGCTGGCCTCTTCACGCCGATGTATGAGTTCCTGCACCGCCTGCAGATCAAAGGATTCTGCAACCGCCGCGTAGCGCTCATAGAGAATGGTTCCTGGGCGCCTACCGCAGGCCGCGAGATGAAACGGATGCTCAGCGAAATGTCAGGCATTACCCTGATAGAACCGATGGTCTCCATCCGCAGCCGGATGAAAACCACCGATCTCCCGGCCCTGGAAACCCTGGCCGATGCAATTCTGAAATAAGAAGGTGTTCGCTTAGAACGCGTAGTCCAGGCAGGAACGCTGGACGGTGTAGGGGCGCACCTTGGTGTTGGCCACGGCCAGATGTTCCGGATGGTTGGCGTAAACCTTCAGCGCCTCGGCGTTTTCAAGGGTGCAGTCGAGCATCAGATCTGCGTTGGAGGAGTCGATACGGCCGTCGATTTGGACCTTCACGTCAATGAGCCCCGGCACCTTGCCGACGAGCCCTTCCAATCCGCTTTTAATGCCCTCTTTGACGGTCTGTTTCTCAGCTTCCGTCAGTTCCGGATTCAGGGTCCAGAGAATAATGTGCTTTACCATATAGCGTCAGATTATTATACGAGACAGAAATCAAGGCCGCGGGTAATTGCTTCCCGGTCAAGATGCTGGCCAATGAAGACCAGCTTTTGCATGCGGTCTCCGTAGGTCGGATCCCAGTCACGGCGCAGGTTGGCGTCGCGCTCCATCATGCCGCGGAGTTCGTCGGCGGGCATCGTAGCGAACCAGTCGCCGGCATTCCGCAGTGACATCTGGCGCCCGGCCTGCTCAAAGATGTAGCAGGAATCATATTCATCTTCAAAGTAGCAGATCCCCTTGGCGCGGATGACATTCTTGGGCCAGTTCTTCCCGACAAAGAAGTCGAACTTATTGATGTCGAAGGGCCTGCGGCGATAGTAAACGAACGTCTCGATGCCATATTCCAACGCTTCGCCCTCATCGTGATGATGGTGATGATGGTGTCCGTGGTGCTCTTCCTCCTCGTCATCGTCGTCGTGTTCGTGATGCTCGGCACTCCCTTCCACCTCCTGGATCCAGGAAGCCGAGGCAGCCACGGTATCGAAGTCAAAGAGTTCCGTGTTCAGCAACAGGTTCAGATCCACGTCACAGTAGTCGCAGGCGATGATTTGAGCCTTTGGCTGGAGCGCGCGCACAATGGCACGAACCTTACCCAGCTGCTCCTCCGTAAGCTCGGAGGCCTTGTTCAGCAGGATGATGTTGCAGAACTCGATCTGCTGAATCACCAGGTTTTCGATATCATCTTCCTCCAGGTGCTGGTTCATCAGTTTATCGCCGCATTCAAACTCGTCCAGCATGCGCAGGGCATCCACCACGGTAACGATGCTGTCCAGACGCGGGAAGCCGTCCTTCACGAATTCCGCGCCCATGGAAGGCACCGAGCAGATGGTCTGTGCTATGGGGCCCGGCTCGCAGATACCGCTCGCCTCGATGACGATATAGTCGAAACGCTGCAGGGCCGTGATGTCGCACAGCTGCTTGACCAGATCCATCTTGAGCGTACAGCAGATACAGCCGTTCTGGAGCGCCACGAGGCTCTCGTCACCCTGACCCACGACGCCGCCTTGCTGGATCAGGTCCGCATCGATATTCACTTCGCCGATATCGTTGACGATCACGGCAAAACGAATGCCGCGGCGGTTGTTCAGAATGCGGTTCAGCAGCGTGGTTTTACCGCTGCCCAGGTAGCCGGTCAGCAGCAGGACGGGAATCTCTTTAAAAGTGGCCATAATCGTTTGTATCCGTTTATAAACGTTTCTTTGCGCAAAAGTACGTTTTTTCTTGCGCGATGGTCTGATAATTGTTTAACTTTGGGACAAAATTCAATCTCACTAACATGAAAAAGCATCTTATCGCACTTGCAGCGCTTGCACTTCTTGCATCCGCACCTCTCTCTGCTCAATCCGGTCTGGGCGGCCTTCTCAAGAACCTGACCAACAACGAAACGGTCAAGAACGTGCTGGAAAGCGTAACAGGCATCTCCCTGAACACCAGCATCGTCGGTAACTGGGACTTCAAAGGCTCCGCTATCGCTCTCAGCGGCGAAGACATTACCGCCAACGTGGCAGCCGCCGCCGCTTCCAATACCCTGGCAGCGCAGGTGGACCCGTACCTTGAAAAGATCGGTGTCAAGTCCGGCGCATTCCAGCTGGGTTTTGCCGCAGACAGCTCCTTTGCACTGGTTTACGGTGAGAAACTCTATTCCGGCACCTACACCATCAAAGGCAGTGACATTACCATGACTTTTGCAAAGGGCGTGAAGCTTCCTAAGATTTCCGGTACCGCATCCGTCACCAGCGATAACCTGAAGATTCTCTTCAAGGCCAACTCCGTGCTGAAGCTCCTCAAGAAGCTTACCGCAGCAACGGCCGGCTCCAACCAGACCATCGCCACCGTCAATACCCTCATCAAGAACTACAGTGGCATGCAGCTTGGCTTCGACCTGGTGAAGATGAAATAGCCTTTGTGCCTTGGCGGTCTGGTCGGTCGTCGGTCAGCGTTCTTGCCTTGGCACTTAACTCGCTGTAATACAGCTATATGCTTAAAGCACTACCCCCTAAAACAGGGGGTAGTGCTTTAAGCTACTAACTGAGTATCAATTAGTTAAGTGCCAAGGCGCAAACGCTGACGCCCCAGCCCTGCTACCGATGCTCATCCACGAGCAATTCCATGGATGTGTATTGCGGCTGCATCCCCAGGGAATCGTAGAAGGCACGGGCTGTTGGATTGCATTCCCAAACATGCAGGGTGATATTGTAGCAGCCTTTCTCGCGGGCAAATGTCTTCACATGTTCAAACAACTGGGTACCAATGTGTCTGCCCCGCGCTTTTTCATCCACACAGAGGTCGTCCACATACAGCGTCGTAACTGGCTTCAGGGAACCGCTGGAGTGGTGTTGAATGGCGCAGAAGGCATATCCCAATACTGCGCCGCCATCCTTGTAAACAAAAACGGGAGTCTCCGGATTTCCGAAAATTTCGAGCAACTGCCGGTCTGTATACTTTTTGCCTGTTTCATAAAAGAGATCCGGGCGTCCGGCATTGTGCACGGCCAGAACCTGTTGCAGCAGTGCATTTACCCCGGGCAAATCCCTCGCTTCCGCCAGCCGTATGACCGGATCGTCAACCATATCAATCTGTTACTTCTCTTCGATGATATGAATGTCGCGCTGCGGGAAGGGGATGGTGATACCGTTGCGGTTCAGGGCGTCGTAGATGGCCTCCTTGGCGCGGGCGGTGTAGCCGAAGCGCTCGGAAACCAGCACATACTGCTTGATGGCAATATCCACGGAACTGTCGCCGAAGTTCTCGAAGGTGACGTTGATGCCCCGTTTCGGGTCCACAATCTCGCGGTTGAAGGAATCCTTGGTACAGAGCGGTTTCAGCGCCTCTGAGAGGACGCTGCGTACCTTTTCTACGTCGGTACCGTAGCTGACGCCCACGATGATCTTGAGGAACTCGTAGGCGTTGTTGCGTGTCAGGTTCTTGAAGTTCTTGTTGAAGAGCGCAGCATTGAGGAACGACATGACCGCCCCCTCGATTGTTTCAATCTGGGTGCTCTGGTAACTGATAGAGGTTACCTTGCCGCGCACGCCGTCGCACTCTACCCAGTCGCCGACGCGGAGGCGTCCGGACATCAGTTGGATACCATAGATGAAGTTGTTCAGGATATCCTTCATGGCGAGACCGAGACCGGTAGCCAAACCGGCGGCGATGATGGATACGGCGCCCATCGGAATATTCAACAACAGGATGGTGAGAATCACGTAACTGCCCCAGACCAGGATGCTGATCACGCTTTCGGAGAGACTCAGGTTGATTTCATTCGCCTCTACGTGATCCTTTCCGCTGATGCGTCGGATATGGTTGAACATCAAATCCTTATAGATGAATCGCAGAGCGTAGTTCAAATAACGGAACACGAAATAGAGCGAGGAGGCCAGCACGATCATGTAGAACGAGAGTTTGAAGATCTCGTTGCCGTCGGCATTTTTGAAATCGAAGAAGGTGGTGTAGAAGATCTGATGGCTGATTTCGGTCAGGTCAAATACATCCAGTGCCATATAGACGCAGAGCGGGATAGAGATGATGGCGGCAACCGGCACAAGGACTTGCGAGATGAGGTCGTACCACCAGGTAACACGGATGGTATCGCCCTTACGCTCTTTGGCCTCTGTAGTGGGGTGGGCCTTGCGGTACTCTGCCACCTTGCCGTCCAGATAGCGTTTCTTGAACGCTTCCAACAGCACGACAATGGCCAGGATGGCCTCGATGGAAGCAGCCTGGAAGAGCCACCAGATGGCGATCTGGATACCCAGCAGCACGAATCCGCACCACGAGAGAACAGCCGTAGCCACCAGGATGGCCAGCGTAATCCAGCCGATGATGATGTCGGCGTCCGCTTTGAACTTGCGGTTCTTGATACAAAGCACAAACTGCCAGATGACAGCCACAACCATCAGCGGCGGGAATACGATGTTCATCATCCGGTTCGGAATGAAAATCACGCGGAAGATGATGATCAGAAAGCCCAGCAGGATGGTCGGGATGTAGAGTTTCAAGCGAGGCGTCGTCTCCTTTCCCTTGTGGCGGACAATCAGCGAGATAAGCATCACCACCAGAATCCAGGCAAGCACGATCAGCAGCGATGCGGCCACCTGGAAGAAGTTGTTGTCTACGATTTCGGGGATGATATACTGGCAGAGGCCGAAAATGATCACGCCGCAGAGCAGGCAGAAGGCGGGCAGCCGGTGCTGGAAGACGTCGGACTGCATGGATTTCACCTTGGGGCGCAAAATGGCGGCAGCCAGCAGACTGAGCAGCGTGGCCAGCAGCAAAATGCCGAACTGTGTGCCCAGGAAGCCGAAAACCATCGGGCCGCGCCATTCGCTGGCGGCCAGTGTCTGGTCGAAGGCCTTGGTGCGGCTATACTTGTTTACACAGTCCGAATAGGCCCGTTTCCAGTTGCTTTTCAAGCGCTTGAGCGTGGCGAAATAGCTACCGGTACCTTTGATAAACATTCGGCGCTGAATGACCTTGTAGCGGTCTTGCGCGTAGTCATACGACTCCTTGAGCCGCTGGCTGGCATCCTGATAGTGCTCGTTGTCCTTGATGATCCGTTCCTTGGACTCCTGGTACATCTTGAGCAGGGTTGCTGCGTAATGAATACAGGAATCGCGGTCCTGCTGGCCCTGTTCGTCCAGGAAAAAGGCTGACAGAGTACCGCGGGAATTAAGGCTGTCAAGCCGCATGCGCTGGCCGTTGAACATCTTCTCGCGGGAACCGCGACGCGGTGTAGCAGGCATGGCATAGCTGCGGATGCTGTCGTTGGTATATTTCAGGCTGTCAGGGATTTCCTTGATGTCGCGCAGCTCCGGCGGAAGGCGGCGGAGCGATTCAATCAGGCGCGAATAGCGGTCAATCTCCAGATCCAGTGTCGTGACGATCTCGTCAAATGGCATCTTGCGATCTTTGAAGGCCTGATACTGCTTTGTTACCTCCTTCAGGGCGTAGGTCATGTCGAAGGTATAATCCTGATTCTGCGAATAGAGCATCAGCGCCAGCTCGTTGCACTTCTTGAGCGTCTTGATCATGATGCCGTGCTGTGAGCGGTCGCGTTTATTGATGCGGTCCTGACGTGCTTCGCGTTTGGACACCTCCTGGCTGAGCTCGTAACGGAGCACGGAGAGGGTCTGTCCTAAGTCTTTCTCATTGAAAACGGCGCCTGCAGGGATAGTAATGAGCAGGGCGGCTGCCGCGATAAGGAATCTGCGGAGTTTATTCATGGAGTTCGGTTTAATCAATAGATGGTGTGTTGCATACGCGCAAACTCATCAAAGAGTTCCAGGCAGGCTTCGCGATCCAGCGGTACCAGCATATCGCTCAGTTTATCGCGGCCGGAGAAGAGGCCGTCGAACTTATCGTCGCGAAAACCGATCCGGCCGTTGTCTTCAATCGTGCAGCCGTAGTAAACGCGACGGATATGGGCCCAGAGGCAGGCGCAGAGACACATCGGGCAGGGTTCACCTGTCGTATAGAGGTCACAGTCAGAGAGGTTGTAAGTGCCCAGCCGTTTGCCGGCATCCCGCATGGCGGAAACCTCTCCATGGCAGGTAGGGTCATGGTCTATCAGCACGCGGTTATGTCCGCGGCCCACCACGACGCCATCCTTTACGATCACGGTTCCGAAGGGGCCGCCGTGACCGTGGGTAATACCCTCGCGCGCCTCTTCGATAGCCATTTGCATATATTTGTCCGTAGCTTTCATCTCTTTACATTTTCCTACAAAGATAGGAAAACTTTTTTCGTAATTTTGTACGGTTATTCAAGGAAGATGAAAGTCGTTCTGCTACAACAAGACATTGTCTGGGCCAATCCATCGGAGAATCTGAGACTCAACCG
The DNA here is from genome assembly GCA_017450165.1 of Bacteroidales bacterium. Classification (GTDB taxonomy): domain Bacteria; phylum Bacteroidota; class Bacteroidia; order Bacteroidales; family UBA932; genus Cacconaster. Next base: position 13,075 of record JAFSWO010000052.1, read on the forward strand.
TTTGCGGATGGAATCGGTGCCGGATGCCGACCTCTATCTGCTTCCCGAGATGTTCGCTACAGGCTTTGTGACGAATCCGGTGAGCGTAGCGGAGGAACTCGTGGAGGGCAGTTGCGCTTCGCTGGAACTGATGAAAGAGTGGGCGGCGGCCAGAAATGCCGCGGTCTGTGGCAGTCTGGCCGTGCATGATGGCGACCTTTATCGCAACCGCTTTTACTTCGTTAAACCGGACGGCAGTTTCATCTTCTACAACAAGCATCATCTCTTCGCCCCCGGCGGCGAACCGGCTTACATTACACCGGGCCACGAGCGCGTGGTGGTGGAGTGGAGGGGCCTGCGGTTCCTGCTGCTGGTTTGCTACGATCTCCGCTTCCCGGCCTGGTGCCGCAATCGCGGAGATTTCGATGCCATTCTCCTTTCGGCCAACTGGCCGGGCATCCGCCGCAAGGCTTGGGATATTCTCGCGCAGGCACGTGCCGTCGAGAATCAATGCTATGTGCTGGCCGTCAACCGCATCGGAAGCGATCCGAAGGATGCTTACAATGGCGGAACGCGCGCCATCAGCCCGTATGGCGACCTGCTTGCAGTAGCTCCGGATGACCAGGAGTTCCTCGTAGAGGCCCAACTGAATCCCGAATTTGTCCGTCTTTTCCAGGAGAAGTTCCCGGTTGGAGAAGATGCCGATGATTTCCTTCCTCCTTATACCGAAGCCCGCCGATGAAGCCTGTCCGTCAATCCTTGCAACACTTTGTACGCGAAGAGATTATTCCGCGCTATGATGCTTTTGATGCGGGCCACCGCAGAGACCACGCGGAGGCTGTAATCGAACAGGCGCTGGAGCTTGCTGCGCACTATGATGTGGATCCTGAGATCCTCTATGTGGCGGCGGCCTACCACGACCTGGGGATTATCGAGGGTCGCGAGACGCATCACCTGGCCTCTGGCCGCATTATCCGTGGCGATGCGCGTCTGCTGCAGTGGCTTACGCCCGAGGGAATTGAACTGGCTGCACAGGCTGCGGAGGATCATCGTGCTTCGTCTGACCACGCTCCGCGTACCATCTATGGTCGAATCATCGCAGAGGCGGATCGGCTGATCGATCCGGAAACCGTCATTCGCCGTACGGTGGAGTATGGTTTTGCACACTATCCCGAACTGGACAAGGAGGGCCACTGGCACCGCACGCTGGAGCATATGCACGAAAAGTATGCGGAAGGCGGCTATCTGAAACTCTGGATTCCCGAATCACGCAACGCGGCCAGGCTGACTGAACTGCGCGCCATCATCGCCGACGAGCCGGCGCTTCGCACCCGTTTTGAAAAATACTACGACCTATGCCATACATCATCCGAAACGAATCGCTCTGGGAAGAAGGAGCACTGAAAATCGACTGGGTACGCCACCACATGCCGCTGCTGCGCGGTCTGGAGGCCGAATTTACCAAAGAAAAGCCCTTTTCCGGGCTGAAAATCGCCCTCTCGGTGCACCTGGAGGCCAAGACGGCTTATCTGTGCAAGGTGCTGGCGGCCGGTGGGGCCGAGATGTATGTTACGGGCAGCAATCCGCTCTCCACGCAGGACGATGTGGCCGCAGCGCTGGTGCATGACGGCCTGAACGTATTCGCTTGGTATGGAGCCACATCGGAAGAGTATGAGGCGCACATCCGCCGCGTGCTGGAGGTGGGGCCCAATGTAATCATCGACGATGGCGGCGATCTGGTATCGCTGCTGCATGCCGAATATCCGCAGTTGATTCCGGGCGTGCTGGGTGGCTGTGAGGAGACCACTACGGGAATCCTGCGCCTGCAGGCAATGGATCGCGCCGGAAAGCTTGCCTTCCCGATGATGCTGGTCAACAATGCGGACTGCAAGCATCTCTTTGACAACCGCTATGGCACCGGACAGTCGGTTTGGGACGGGATCAACCGCACCACCAACCTGATCGTAGCGGGCAAGACGGTGGTCGTGGCGGGTTACGGCTGGTGCGGAAAGGGAGTGGCCATGCGCGCCAAAGGGCTGGGAGCCAAGGTAGTGGTCACCGAGGTGAATCCGGTCAAGGCAATGGAGGCAGTGATGGACGGTTTTCGCGTGATGACGATGGACCAGGCCGCTCCGCTGGGCGATCTTTTCGTAACCGTTACCGGCTGTCGCGACGTGGTTACGCCCGCTCACTTTGCCGTGATGAAAGACGGCGCCATCTGCTGCAACGCCGGTCACTTTGATGTGGAGGTAGATGTGGCGGGGCTGCGAAAAATGGCTGTGGAGGCCCGCGAAGCCCGCAAGAATATCATGGGATATCGGCTGGAAGACGGCCGTCGCATCTATGTCCTGGCAGAGGGCCGGTTGGTCAACCTGGCTGCCGGAGACGGCCATCCCGCCGAGATTATGGATATGTCATTCGCCATCCAGGCGCTCAGCGCCCGCTATCTAGCATCGCATCCCGAACTGCACAAGGCCCCGGGCAGCAAGCTGCACGATGTCCCGGCGGAAATCGACGAAGAGGTGGCCCTTCGCAAAATAAAGGACTGGGGCCTCCGCATCGATGCGTTGACCCCAGCCCAGAAGAAGTATCTCTTCGGATAATTAATTCAATCCGCGATTTTCAAGCAGACCGTCTACCTTGGGCTGACGGCCACGGAAGTTTTGGTACATCACCGAACCCTTGTCGATTCCGCCGGGGGAAAGGATGAACTTCTTGAAACGGGCGGCCACCGTCGGGTTGAAGATATCGCCGGTCTCTTTATAGGCCTGAAAAGCGTCGCAGTCCAGCACTTCTGCCCAGATGTAGCTGTAGTAGCCAGCGCTGTAACCGCCGCCGAGCGAGTGGCTGAAGTTGGTCACGCTGTAGCGCGGCAGAATCTGCTTGGGAATGCCGCGGCCCTTAAGCTGAGCCTCCTGGAACTTCATCACGTCGAATTTCTCCGGAATAGCCGTGAGAACGTGCAGGTCCATATCCACATAGGATGCGGCCAGATATTCCACGGTTGCGAAGCCCTGGCCGTACTGGCCGCTGGCCACGATCTTGTCGATCAGTTCCTGGGGCATCAGTTCGCCGGTCTTGTAGTGCTTTGCATAGACCTTCAGCACTTCCGGTTCGAATGCCCAGTGCTCGTTGACCTGGGAAGGGAGCTCCACGAAGTCACGCTCCGTACCGCTGACGCCGCTGTAGTGGACATTGCGGAAGAAGGAGTGGAGGGCGTGGCCGAACTCATGGAACATGGTGGTTACGTTGTCGATGTTCAGAAGCGCAGGCTTATCGCCGGTCGGCATCGGGAAGTTGCAGCAGTTCACCACGATCGGCTGCACACGGCGGGTGCTGTCGTAGCTCTGGCCGCGGAAGGAGGTGCACCATGCGCCGGCATTCTTGCCGTCGCGTGCATAGTAGTCGCTGTAGAAGACGGCGATCACGTTACCGTCGCGGTCCACGACATCCCATGCGCGTGCGGTCTTCTCATATACGGGGTACTCGTCGGTGCGCTCGAGGAAGGTGAGACCGTAGAGTTTCTTTGCCACGTAGAAGACGCCCTGCTGGACGTTGCTCATCTCAAAGTACTCGGAGACAAGCTCTTCGTCGATATCAAACTTTGCCTTCTTGGCCTTGTCCAGGTAGTAGCGGTAGTCCCACGGCTGGGGCTGGCCTTTCACCCTGTCGGCCTTCATCATGACCTTGATATCGGCAAGCTCTTCACCCGCCTTTGCCACGGCCGGCGTCCAGATCTGGTCGAGCAGATCGTAGACATTCTTGGCGTTGCCGGCCATGCGATCCTGCAGCTGCATCGCTGCAAAGTCCGTATAACCCATCAGTTTGGCGCGCTCGAGGCGGAGCTCGATGATACGGGCGGCGATGGCTTTATTGTCATACTGGTCGTTGTGGTTGCAACGGTTGTTGTACATCTCATAGACCTTCTGGCGAAGCTTGCGGTTGCTGCAGTACTGGAGCACAGGATTACAGCTCGGACGCTGCATGTTGAAGCTGTATTTGCCTTTCTGGCCGATCCGCTCTGCAAGGGCTGCAGCGCGCTGGATATCAGCCTCCGAGAGGCCTGCAAGCTCCTTGACGTCGCTTACCGTGACGTAGGTGTTGTTGGTGTCGTGCTGCAGGTTCTGGCTGAAACGCAGCTGCAGGTCGGAGAGCTCCAGGCTGATGGCAGCCAGACGCTTCTGGGTAGCTTCGTCCAACAGGGCGCCACCGTTCACGAAACCGCGGTATATCTTCTCCAGCAGGCGGGCCTGCTCCCGCGTCTCGGGGCTGATCGCGAAGAACGAACCGAAAAGAACGAAATCGTCCGCCTCAAAGCTGAGATCCGGCGCCTGGAAGGCCGGCAGCTCCTTGTCCCGGAAAAACTCATACCGTGCGTTGCCCCGGGAGTCAAGCATCGCCACGTACAGGGTGCTCTGGCCGGGGGAACGGACGACGCCGTCGGGACGGATCCCGTTGGCCTCCATGAAGGACAGCACGAGCTGCGACACGGCATCGTCGCCGGTCTGCGTCACCATCAGCAGCGGCACTTCGGGGTGCTCCCGGCCGATGGTGCGGCCCAGGGAAATCATGGCGTTGAACGTGGAGCCGCCGGGGACGGCGGCCTGGGCTTGCCCGTCGCGAAGGACGATGTCGAGGACGGTCTCCCCGATGCCTACGATCTTCATAAGTCTTTTCAGTTAAAGTGATTGTAAATGATGGTGGGGCGGGTGGAACGGATACTCATTGAAGGGAACCAGATGTCCTCGGGCGTAAGTCCACAGGCCTCGATGGCTTCGAGAGCGTATTCCAGCCGGCCGAAGTTGGCGTCTACGTTGTTGGTTCCGAAAGTAAACTTGATCCCGCGCGCCTTGGCCCGGCGGATGATGTCGAAGGA
>JAFSWO010000053.1 GCA_017450165.1 Bacteroidales bacterium
CCCGGTATCGATGGCTTTGATGGCGCGCACCAGACGGGTGATTTTGCGGATGAATGCCGGATCTTTCCGTTCTCCGCCCTGAATGACCACGGAGCCGTAGCGTCTCTTCGCGGCGATGGTGGCGGCCTCAAGCACCTGCTCTTCGCTGAGTTCATAACGCGGGCAGTTAATATCGCGACGGATGCCGCAATAGAGGCAGTTCTTCGCGCAGATATTGGAGATTTCAATGAGACCGCGGAGATAGACGGTTGCGCCCACGGAAGCGACCTTCACCCGATACGCCTCCTGAAGCAATTCCTTAGTGAACGCCGGATCTTTAGATTCCAGCGCAGCAATGAGTCCTTCCCGGCTGAGATCAATCTCCATTCCCGTGTTATATTTAGCGTATATGCCCCGCCAGCCAGGCGGCATTTACCCGCACGAGCCCGTGTACGGTGAGTTCCGGATTCCTGCCCACTATGCCGGCGGCGTCTTCGTAAACGCTGAAGCCGGTGCCCACTACCTGCATCTCCCCGCCTTCGGGGTAAGTCAGCAGGATGCGGCGGTCGGCCCCGTCGAGCCGGAAGAACTTGAAGTCGGCGTCGGGCTTACCCATCTCCTGGGCCGTCACGTACTTGCATATCTCCATGGCCACGTCGTCCAGGCCGGCCTCGGCGATCTTGATCTTCTCCATCATCTCCCCCGGGGAGTTCACGATCCGGGCCGAGTAATCCTGCAGCCCCTCTTCGGAGGCGATAGTCTCGGCCATGCGGGCCTCCACCTCCGGCACGCCGTCGGTAAGCCAGAGCAGCAGCTTCTGAGCCGGATCATGGTATAGAAGGGGATACTTTATAAGGTTGTCAGCTCCGCAGCGGGGGCAGGTCCAGAGGAAGAGTTTGCCTTCCAGCAGGTCCGCCCGCAGTTCCGGGTTTTCCTGAGCGTTGATGATATTCCAGGCGGGGATTTCTTCTTCCGCCCCGCACCGCCTGCAGCGGGCTCTTACTGTTCCGTCAGCCATAACAACACAAAGGTACGAAAAACTTTTGCTACCTTTGTACTCTTAAACTAAAAGACAATGAGTACTGAAACCAAACTTTCCAAACTCTGGAAAACCGAAGACTGGCTCGCCTGCTGGCTCGGATTCATCATCATCGCAATAGGTATCGTGGCCGTTCTCACCAAGGCCTTCGACTTCTCCGCTGTGAAGTTCGCAACCTGGGCCATAGGGGAAGACGCCCCCAAGGCGGTGGGCCTCGGCAAGCAGCTCGGCGCATGGCCGTTCTGGGTCAAGACTCTCCGCACCCTCCTGGTGCTCGGGGTCCTGTTCTCCATCGGCGTCAAGCTTCAGGGAGAAAAACTGAAGGACTATGTGCCGGCATTCCTGGTGCTATTCGTAATCGGCTTCGTGGTTCGCCTCGTGAGCGCGGAATTCACCCTCAATCGTTACCTCGAGTGGGCCTTCTGGGCGCTTCTCATCGGCCTTCTTATCTCCAATACCGTGGGCGTCCCCAAATGGCTCAAACCCGCCATTCGCACCGAATTCTACATCAAGACAGGTCTGGTGATCATGGGCTTCAGCGTGCTCTTCAGCAACATCGCCAAGTTCGGTCTCTACGGCCTTGGCATCGCCTGGATAGTCACCCCCATCGTCATCATCTTCATGTGGTGGTTCGGCACCAAGGTTCTCAAGATCGGCAACAAGCCCCTTGTCATCACCATGGCCGCGGCCACTAGCGTGTGCGGAACCTCTGCCGCCATCGCCACCGGCGCGGCAGCCAAGTGCAAAAAGGACGACCTCTCCATAGCCATCTCGATTTCCATCATCTTCACCATCCTCATGAGGGTGTTCGAACCGATGATTATCCGCGCCTGCGGCATGAACGCCCTCATGGGCGGCTCGCTC
>JAFSWO010000054.1 GCA_017450165.1 Bacteroidales bacterium
AAGATGGCGGCCTCGTCGCCGCCGGTGCCGCCGCGGATCTCGAGGATGGCGTTCTTGCTGTCCTGCGGGTCGGCCGGAATCAGCAGCAGGCGGATCTCCTCCTCGAGGGCCGGAAGCTTCTCTTCCAGTTCGGAAGCCTCTTCCTTGGCCATTTCGCGCAGATCCTCGTCCTTCTCGTTCAGGAGAATATCCTTGGCCCCGGCCAGGTCGCCGAGCAACTTTTTGTAGCGGGCGCCTGCCTCGATGATGGGCTCCAGCTCCTTGTAGTCCTTGTTGAGCTGGACGTAGCGCTTCATATCGGCGATCACTTCCGGATCGGCGATCTGCTGCGCAATGGATTCGTATTTCTCACGCAAGCCTTCCAGCTTGTCGAGCAAGGTATTCTCTGCCATAGGTATCTCCTTCGTTAATAGGGGCGCAAAGGTAACAAAAAGCGGTTAATCTTCAACTTTTGCGTTTTTCACGTACTTCTCAAGCATGTCGTAGAGCTCGCTGAAGAGGTGCAGCAGGTTCTCCTTGAAGATGTAGCCGTGGCCCTCGTAGGGGAGCTGCAGGTAATCCACGTCCTTGCCGGCACCGGCAGCCGCCTGGTACATGCGCTCGCTCTGGATGGGGTGCGTACCGGTGTTTTCGTCCATCATGCCGTGGACGAAGAGGATATGGCCGGAGATGCTGTCGGCGTAGTTGAACGGCGACATTCTGTCGTAGACCTTGCGGGCCTTCCAGTAGGTGCGGTTTTCGCTCTGGAAGCCGAACGGCGTGAGGGAACGGTTGAAGGCGCCGCTCTCGGCCAGGCCGGCCTTGAAGAGTTTGGAGTGCGCCATCAGGTTCACCGTCATGAAGGAACCGTAGGAGTGTCCGCCGACAGCCACGCGGTTGCGGTCGCCGATTCCGGCTGCATCCAGGAAGTCGATTGCCGCTTCTGCGTTCATAACCAGCTGGTTGATAAAGTCATCGTTGGGCTGGCTCTTGACGGTCTTGGAGATAATCGGCATGGAAAAGCCCTGCAGCACGGCATAACCCTTGGTGGCCCAGGTGATATGGATGGTGCGACCCGGAACCGGGAAGGTGTAGCGCTCCTGACGGCGTTTTTCAGCCTCGGCCGCACAGCGGTATTCGTACGGATAGGTCCACATGAGTACCGGCAGTTTACCGTCGGTCTCCGGGTTGTAGCCGGCCGGGAGGAAGAGGCGGGCGGTCAGTTTCACGCCGTCCTTGCGCGTGTAGGTGACAAAGGTATCCTGTACGGCTGCGAGCTGGGGCAGCGGGTTTTCAAAACGGGTGATCCGGGTGGATTTGACCTTGCCCTTTGCGCGGCCTTCCACACTGTAATAGTTCGGTACCTCCTTGGTGGATTGTTTGATGCTGAGGAAGTTGACCTTGGTCGCGGTAGCGCCCAGGATGGCGGTGATGCGCTCGTCGTAAGGTGCTTTGCCGGTCCAAAGATTGACGGTCTTGCCGTTCTTGAGATTGTAGCAGTCCACGAATGACATCGGGTCGCCCTCGGCATCCCGGCGGTTCTCGCCGGAGAAGAGGAGGAAGGTGCCCTTGGCGTCGGTCAGCAATACCTGACGGCCATACGCATTGCGGGTGGTGCAGGGTTTGCCGTAAACGGGGAATACGCCGAGCGTGTCGTGGTCGGTGCTCTCGGTAATCAGAACCTTGGGAGCCTGTGCGGTATCGGAAGGGTTGAAGAGCAGGGTACGGCGGATCTTCTGCTTGCTGGAGAAGTCCGTGTAGAGGGCCATGCGGTCGTTACCCCAAGTGACGTCGCGCAGGCGGTATTCGCTGCGGAGCAGCAGTACCTTGTCCTCATCGAGGTTGAACGGAGCGGCGCACTGCCAGAGGCTGGTCTCGTAACGAGGCTCCTCTTTCTCTTTGTCGGCCTGCTCGTCATCGTCTTTGTGGAGGCGGTCCAGCCAGTCCATGTCGTCGTCCGAACGCTCGGGCTTGCCGCTGGGCAGCGTCTCCACCCAGGTGAGGGTGGCGGGCAGGTCTGCGCGCCACGCATACTGGCTCTTGCTCGGCTTGCGGGGCTTATCGGTCTTGGGCTTGTCCGCCTTGCGGGGTTTCTTGGAAATGGCGTCGGTCTTGGGCTTGGCTTTGGGAGCGATGGGCGCGCGCAGCACCTTCACCGTATTGCCTTCCATGTCCTCGATAAAGAGTTTGGAGGGGAAGGAACTGTGGGTGCGGGTATAGGAATAGGGCTTGTGCTCGGTGGTGACCATCATATAGCTGCGGTCCGGCGAGAGCGAATAGTTGCGGACGATGGCCGGGGAACCGATGGTGCGGGTGCTGTTGTCGGCGGCATCCCAGATGGCAAAGACCGAGGTGCAGAAATAGTCGTAACGCTCCTCGTCCGACTGCGTCTTGATCAGGTCCTGATAGGTGCGGTAGGAGCCTTTTTTCTTGTCGCTGCGCTGGATAACCGGCCCTTCCGGCAACTTTCCGGAGGGGATTTCACCGATGCCGTCCGGGACGCTCTTGTAGAGAATGCGGTCGTCATCCAGGAAGGCGTAGCTGCTGCCGAAAATGGCATTGACCTTGCGGGTATTGATCTTCACGGCTGCGGGCTGGGCGGCGGTGGCATCCACGCGGTAGAGTTCCACCTCGTCGTCCGTGTAGTTCAGGAAGGCAAAGTAGCGGCCCGATGGCGACCAGCGGATCTCGAAGAGATGCGGATTTGCCGGCAGACCAAGCACTTGCGTGGGAACGCCTCCCGGCACGCTGATCAAGTAAAGGTTGGTGATCAGCGTACGGTAGCGGGACTCGCTGAAATTGCGGCCGTCGATACGGATACCGCCGATCTTGTACTCATTCATCTCCACCATCTCCTGGAGGGAACGGAACTGCGAGGAGCGCTCGGTCACCACGGCCAGAGTGGCGTTGCCATTGAAGACTGCCTTGGGAACGGGCTGGGCCATATAGAGGTCTACAAGGTCCTGAGGCGGAGTTTGATACTTGTCCTGTGCACCGGCAAAGGAAGCGGCTGCCAGCAGGAAGCAGGAAATGAGAAGAAGACAGCGTTTCATGATGGAATATGGTTGATGTTTTGATTTATCAAAAGATGTCTGCAAATATATCTAAAAATACTTGCAGAACAAATAATTAGTTGTACCTTTGCAGTCCCCCGCGAGGGGCACTTTACAAATATTGTCTAACTACTTATTGCTTAACAAGTTACAAAAATGGCAAAAGAAATTGAAAACGAGATCGTGGAAGAGGTGGCAGCTCAGCCGCAGGCAGAGGTGGTCGCTGAACCCGCAGAGGAAGCGGTAGTCGCCGCTCCCAAACAGAAAAAAAGCAACGCATCCGCAGACAACGCATCGTTCGACTGGGACGCATTCGAGAATGACGGCTTCAACGAGGCAGACAAGAAGGCTACCGAGGAAAGCTACAGCCAGACTCTCTCCCGCGTCGCTGAAAATGAGGTTGTTGAAGGTACGGTCGTGGCTCTCAACAAACGCGAAGTAATCGTCAACATCGGTTACAAGAGCGAAGGTGTCGTCAGCATCAACGAATTCCGCTACAATCCGGAACTCACAGTCGGTGACAAGGTGGACGTCTTCGTAGAAAATGCAGAAGACCGCAAGGGCCAGCTGATTCTCTCCCACAAACGTGCACGTTCCCTCAAGTCCTGGGACCGCGTGAACGAAGCATACGAAAAAGACGAAATCGTGAAGGGTTACATCAAGTGCCGCACCAAGGGCGGTATGATCG
>JAFSWO010000009.1 GCA_017450165.1 Bacteroidales bacterium
GGAAGCTGTTGGATGTAAGCAAGGCCACCAAACTCGGCTGGACATACAAGACAGAGCTCGAAGACGGCATCCGTCTGGCATATGAGGACTTCCTCAGTAATCCTATAAGAGCAGAAAGATAATGCCTAAGAAAGTATTCGTTTCCGGTTGCTACGACCTGCTGCACAACGGTCATGTGGAGTTCTTCCGCCAGGCGGCGGAATTTGGCGACCTGTACGTGGGCATCGGCTCGGATGCCACCGTTCTGCACTACAAGAACCACAAGACCCTCTACCCGGAGCAGGAGCGTCTGTTCATGGTGAAGAGCATCAAGTACGTTAAGGATGCCTTCATCAATCAGGGCGACGGCGTGATGGATTTTATCCCTACGGTCGAGGCGGTAAAGCCGGATATCTTCGTGGTAAATGCCGACGGCAGCACTCCCGAGAAGGAGCGGTTCTGCCGCGAACGGGGCATCGAGTATGTGGTTCTCCAGCGCACTCCGGCGGAAGGTTTGAAGGCCCGCTCGTCCACCGATATCAAGGCCGCCACCTGCGAGATCCCCACCCGTCTGGATCTGGCGGGGACTTGGATTGACCAGCCGTATGTATCGTGCTTCGCACCGGGCTGGGCCATCACCATCAGCCTCGAACCCACTTTCGAAGTCCGCGACCGCTGCGGTCTGTCCACCAGCACCCGCAACATGATCAAAAAGATATGGCCGGTAAAGCTCCCTGATATGGATCCCGAAATGCTGGCCAAACTGGTCTTCTGCTTTGAAAACGATCCCGAGCGCTCCGACGGCATCATTTCCGGCGCCCAGGACAGCATCGGCATTTGCATCCCCGGCCTCTGCCGACACTACTACGACAATCATTTCTGGCCGGACAAGATAGAGACTTGTTACGACGAGGCCGTCCTCAACTGGCTGGAGCAGCATCTGGTGATGATTCCTATGGAACCCCGCCAGCCGGGCTGCAGTGTGGTTGAAGGCAAAGATATCACAATGCCCAAGGTCAAGGCTTTGGCGAAAGCCGCTGAAGATTGTTGGGCAGCCATCTTGGCTCGTGACCTGCCAGCCTTTGCCGCCGCCTACAAGGCCTCCTTCGATGCCCAGGTAGCGATGTTCCCGGCAATGATTCAGGGTTGCGTTCAGGGCTTTATCGACAAGTACTCCGCCCTTCCCGATGTCCTCGCCTGGAAGATGCCCGGTGCTGGCGGCGGTGGCTACCTCGCCTGCGTCGTCTCCGATGCCTCGTCCTTCTCACAAACCCATGCCGAAGCCATCCGTATCACCATCAGAAAACCCGCGAAGCAATGAAACGCTATTGTCAAACTCTCTCTTTGGTGGATAATCCGGAGATGATTGAAAAATACGTGGAAGCCCATAAGCACGTTTGGCCGGAGATCATACAAGGTCAGCGCGAGGTAGGAATCCTTGATATGCAGATTTACCGTCACGGCCGTAATCTCTTTATGATTTGTGACACCGTGGACGACTTTGATTGGGAGCGCGACATGGCTCGCCTCGCCACCCTTCCCCGCCAAGCAGAATGGGAAGCCTACGTCGCCCAGTTCCAAGGCTGTTCTGCCTCTGCTCGCAGCGATGAGAAGTGGCAACTCATGGAGAAAATTTTTGACTCGGAAGAGAAATGATTATTGACCAGGAATTGCTTGATAAGCTGACCGAGGAAGCTAAAGCTTCGCCGCGGTTGAGGATGAATTACGATCTTAGGAATTCTCCGAACGACCAGTCCCAACGTATGCTCAACGCCATCGAGCCGGGGTCTCCATTGCCTATCCACCGGCATCGAAAATCTTCCGAGACGGTGGTATGTCTGCGGGGGCGGCTGGTGGAGGAGTACTACGATGAGCTGGAGCGCATCTGCACGGAGCGCATCGAGCTGTCGCCAGACGGTCCCGTAGTGGCGTTGAACATCCCCGCTGGGCAGTGGCACACGGTCCACGCCCTGGAATCGGGGACGGTGATCATAGAAATGAAGAATGGCCCGTATGAACCCATCGGCCCGGAGGATGTGTTGGGGGAGAGGTGATTATCGGCCCAAAACTAGTGGATGCTGAATGCCTTGGAGCCGGGAACCGTGATGCCAATCCATCGGCACCATGACAGTTCAGAAACAGTAGTAATCGTACGA
>JAFSWO010000055.1 GCA_017450165.1 Bacteroidales bacterium
GAGTGTGGTCAGCGAGATTGGACTCGGCTGCAAATCCATCTGTGCGGCCCTGCTGCACGATGTGGTGGACGATACCGAATACACGGTAGAAGACATTCAGCGCCTCTTCGGCGCCAAGATCGCCTCGCTGGTGGACGGCCTGACCAAGATCAAGGTAGCCCTGGACGACAACAAAGACGTCACCAGCCTCCAGGCAGAAAATTTCAAGCGCATTCTCCTGACGCTCAACGATGATGTCCGCATCATCCTCATCAAGCTGGCCGACCGGCTGCACAACATCCGGACCATCCGGTTCATGCCGGAATACAAGCGCGACAAGATCCTGAGCGAGACGATGTACATCTTCATTCCGCTGGCCCACAAACTCGGCCTCTACAGCATGAAATCGGAGATGGAGAACATCTGGCTCACCTATCGTGAACCGGAGGCGTACCAGGAGATCACCCTGCGGTTGCAGGCCTTTGAACAGGAGCGTAGCGCAGGCATGGAAGAGATTATCGCGCCGATCCGCGAGAAACTGGTGGAGAATGGTTACGATGCGCAGATTATCAAGCGTTTGAAGAGCCCTTATTCCATCTGGCGCAAGATGAACGTGAAGAAGGTCCCATTCGAGGAGATCTTCGATATCTACGCCATCCGCATCGTCTTCATGCCCAAGGATGGAATCACCGAGCGCGAGCAGTGCTGGCACATCTTCTCGCTCATCACGAGCCTCTACAATTACAAGGCGGACCGCACCCGAGACTGGGTCAAGGAGCCCAAGGCCAACGGCTACGAGGCGCTCCACCTGACCGTCATGTCGCCCGGCGGCAACTGGGTGGAGGTCCAGATCCGCAGCGAGCGGATGAATTCGATTGCGGAGCGCGGTGTGGCGGCACACTGGCTCTACAAGAAGAACAACCCGAACGTCTCCGAGTCCGAGGTGGATATCTGGCTCAAGCGGATCCGCGAGATTCTGGAGAATCCCGACGCCAATGCCATCTCTTTCCTGGACAACGTCCACCAGGAATTGATCACCCCCGATATTTACGTCTTCACCCACAAGGGCGAGCCGCGCAATCTGGCCAAAGGAGCCACTGCGCTCGACTTCGCTTACCTGATCCACTCGGAGATTGGCAATCAGGCCATTGCGGCCAAGGTCAACCAGAAGCTCGTGCCGCTCTCCACGGTGCTGCGCAACGGAGACCAGATCGAGATCATCACCTCGGAAACGGGTAAGCCCCAACGCGAGTGGCTTTCCTTCCTGCAGACCAGCCGCGCCAAGGGCGAGGTGCTCGATTTCCTCAAGCGCGATGCCAAGAATGCCATCCGGGACGGCCAGCAGATGCTTGAGGCCGCACTGAACGAACGCGGCATCTCCGAGCGTATCCGCGTGATGCGCAAATTGCTGGACTACTACAAGATAGAGACCAAGGACGACTTCTACAACAAGATTGGAATCGGCCTGATCGACCTCTCGGATATCGACAAGGCCCTCAAAGCCAACACCTCTTCCAGCAACAACGTGCTGATGTGGGGCATCAAGCTCTTCCGGCCGGCCCGCAAGACCGCACAGATCGATCCCAAGAAAGACTATATCCTTTCCGACAATACCGGGCAGCCTGACTCCTTTATCATTGCGGACTGCTGCTCGCCGATTCCGGGCGACAATGCCGTCGGCTTCCTGAATCCGGACGAAACCGTCACCGTACACAAGAAAACCTGCCCCGTAGCCACTGACCTCGCTTCCAAATACGGCGATAAAGTGCTGGCCGTCAAATGGAGCAAGTCCCTTGTCCGCTCTTTCCGGGCCGGCATCAGCGCGCGTGGACTCGACCGTCAGGGCATGATCAACGACTTCATCAAGATCATCACCACCGGTCTGGGTATCAACATCCGCAAGATGCAGTTCGAATCGCATGACGGCGTGTTCGACGCCTATCTGGAGGTCTTTGTCCAGAATACCGAACTGCTCGACCAGCTCATCCAGCGCCTCGGCCGCATCCGCGGCGTTACGGCCATCTCCCGCACCGACATCAACAAGCCATGAAAACCCGACTGACCCTCACCGCCATCGTGCTTGCCGCCTTTTCGGCCGCCTGCCTGCTGTCGCACTCCTGCGCCAACACCACCACTGCGCCCCAAGGCGGGCCCAAGGATACCATCCCGCCGGTTATCAAGCAGATAGAGCCTCAGAACGGAACGACCGGCTTCCCTACGGTGGGCGGAACGGTGGTTATGACCTTCGACGAATACACGGTGGTCAAGAATCAGGGCGACATCCTCCTCTCACCGCCGCTCAAGAAGAAACTCAAGACCAAGGTTCGCGGCAAGAGCATCGTGGTGACGGTCCAGGATACGCTGCGCGAGAATACCACCTACACGATAGACTTCGGCTCGGCGCTGGCCGACAACAACGAGGGAAACATCGCTCCGCGCACGGTCTACACCTTCTCCACGGGCGATGTGATCGACTCCATGTACGTGACCGGAAGGGTGATTGACTGTCAGACCCTTACTCCGGTTCCCAAGACGCTCGTAACCCTCTATCGCGACCACTCCGACTCCGCCTGTTTCAACGCCCTGCCGGATGCAGCGGCCATCACCGACGACTGGGGCTTTTTCACCATCCGCAACATTGCGCCGGATGCCTATCGCGTCTATGCCTATTCGGATGCGGACGGTGATTTCAAATACAACCCGGACGGCGACAAGGTGGCCTTCATGGACAGCCTCTTTACCCCGGAGGCAGTGGTGCGCGATTCCATCTACGAGCTGAAAGGATTCGATATGAAAGACACGACGGCCTGCATGGCCCGCAACGCCATGATTGAGCTTCCGCTCTTTACCGGCCTGCAGAGCGTGCAGTACCTGCAGAACTATGGCCGAAAGGCGGAAAAGGCCGGCTTCCTGAAGTTCAGTGCGGGCGACGTGGTGATCAACTCCCTGGAATTCGTAGGGATTGATTCCTCCGATGTGCTCGTGCAGTACACCCCGACCCGCGACAGCCTCGACTTTTGGATCACCTACAAGTATCATCTGGAAGACAGCCTGATCCTGCGGCTCAACTACATGAAAACCGACTCCACGGGTCATCTGGTGGCGACGGACGAATCGGTCGTCCTGGGCATGCCCACCGACACGGCGCTGATCAGTGCCAACAAGGCGCGCGAGAAGGATACCGTCTTCGTACTCAAGACCGCTTCCGCCCCGGAAACCATTGAGCAGGAAGGAATTACGCTCGAATCGGAGTTCCCCGTCATCCGGATGGTTACGGACTCCATCTCGCTCATTGAGACCAACCCCAAGAATCAGACGGTGGAGCGTGATATCCGCTTCACCCGCGATCCGTCCGACATCCGTCGCTTCATCCTCTACCCCGAGGGTAAACTTCAGCCGGGCTACACCTACGCGGTTACCATTCCCCGGGGGACCTTTACCAACATGTACGGCCTCCCGAGTCGCGAGGAGACCCTGCGGATATCCCTGCCTACCGGCGAGGACCTCAGTACGCTCTCCATCCAACTGACCGGCGTGGACAACCGTTACATCGTGGAGCTGACCAATGAGAAACTGGACCGGGTGCACCGGCGTTTCATCGTGGAGAAGGATTCCACCCTCTTCTGCCCTTACCTCAAAGCGGACAGGTACGCCATCCGCATCATGCAGGACCGCAACCGCAACGGCATCTACGATATGGGCAACCTGCTGGAGAAGCGGCAGCCCGAGCGCGTGTTGATTTTCGAGAGCGAACCCGGCAAGCGGGTGCTGGAGATTCCGGAGCGCAGTGAGATTGAGCAACCCATTGACATACAAGCATTATTCAATAAATGAAACGGCGACTGATCCTTCTCTTCTTGCTGCTCTGCAGCGGTTTTGCGCTTCGTGCGCAGGACCCGGATTTTGCCGTCATCGGCGAGCTGCACGACGACTTTGCCGAACTCGATACCCTGCCCGCTCCGCAGAAGTATCACAGCCTCCACATGATCGGGTTCCGCTACTCCTACGATCTGTGCAACATCTCCTCCATGCCGACGGTGGGCGAGCACATTCTGGGCTGTCCCCTCAACTTCTCGGTGATGTTCACCTACTACCACCCGATGTGGGACCAACTGAACGTCTTCGGCCTGCAGTTTGGCGCCAAATACGGCACGATGGGATACCGTTCCGACTATTCCGACTGGGGCGAGGCCATCAAATATGTGGAGCTCCCGCTTGGCAGCCAGATCAAGATCGATTTCAGCCGCTTCCGGGCACTGGTGAACGTGGGCACCTACTACGCCTACAAACTCTCTACCGACAAGGCAGGCGGCTTTGATGAATACGACATCCGTCACGACTACGGCGTCTATGTCGGCGGCGGTTTTGCGATTGTTTTCGGGCGGTTCGACCTGCAGTTCGAGGGAAACTACAAGTTCTCTTTCTGCAGCCTCTACCACCCCAATAAATACAGTGATTTATACTGGATTACAGCTTATCCGCGCAACCTATCGATCAGCGCGGGGCTCTTCTTCCATCTCTGGTAGCCATGAAACGCATCTCCTTTGAAATCGGCGACGTCGCCCTCGGCGGCGAGGCGCCCATCGTCGTCCAGACCATGTGCAACACCTCCACCACCGACATCGAGGCCTCGCTCGCTCAGTGTCGTGCGATGGCCGCAGCCGGTGCGCAGCTGATCCGCCTCACCACGCAGGGCCTGCGGGAAGTCGAGGCGCTACGTGAAATCAAGACACAGTTGCGTGAGGAGGGCATCCAGACCCCGTTGGTGGCCGACGTGCACTTCTCCGCCGACGTGGCACTGGCTGTGGCCCGCGTGGCCGACAAGGTCCGCATCAACCCGGGCAACTTCGCCCCGGTTCATGAAGATGCCTGCCGCAAGTTCGCAGAGCTGATCGAGATCTGCCGCGAGGAGGGCACCGCCCTGCGTATCGGACTGAACCACGGTTCGCTGGGCGAGCGCATCACCACCCTCTATGGCAATACCCCGCTGGCCATGAAGGAGGCGGTGATGGAGTGGCTCCGGATGTGCGTAGAACGGGATTTCTACCACGTGGCGGTCTCGCTCAAGGCGAGCAACACCCGCGTGATGGTGGACGCTTACCGCCTGCTGTTCAAGGCGATGCAGGAGGAGTTCGGCGCCGTGTTCCCGCTGCACCTGGGGGTGACCGAGGCGGGCGGCGGCGACGAGGGGCGCATCAAATCGGCCGTGGGAATCGGCACGCTGCTGCGCGAGGGAATCGGTGATACGATCCGCGTCTCGCTGACCGAGAATCCGGTGGGCGAAATCGAGGCAGGACAACAAATCGTCGCGGCTTGTGAAGAATACGGTCCGTGGATGGACAACCTGACACCTGCTACCCGGATTGAAGCCGCTTCCTGGAACGATTTCATCATCCGAGGCGCCTGCGCGGCCGGTCCCGCCCTGCTCGACGAGAAGGCCGATGACTGGGATTTCAGCGGCTCCACGATTGCCGGAGCGCCCATCCCCGCCGAACGGCTCGAGTATTTCAAAGACCTGCTCCTGCAGGCCTGCCGCCGCCGGTTCACCCGGCCGGAATACATCGCCTGCCCGGGTTGCGGCCGCACCCTCTACGACCTCGAGGGCACCTTTGCCGAGGTCAAGCGCCGCACGGCACACCTCGCGGGGCTGCGCATCGCTGTGATGGGCTGTATCGTGAACGGTCCCGGCGAGATGGCCGACGCCGACTACGGCTACGTGGGCGAAGGCCGCGGCCACGTGACCCTCTACCGAGGCAAGACCCCCGTCCTCCGTGGCGTCCCCCAGGAAGAGGCCATCGACAAGCTCCTCGCCCTCATCGACTCCGACCGGAAATAATCCGCTGTTGATAGTTTGTTTATGAAAACACGGGCGCTTTCGCGCGCGTGTATGGGAACTATTTGTAACTTGCACCGATTGTTGACTCACAGTATCCAACATATTTTATTATATCACAATGATTTGCAAATCAAACACCTTCTCCGCGCAGCGTGTCTATGAGGCACCTGTGTGTGAAAGTCTTGAGATCCTTGAAGGATCTGTTCTCTGCGTGAGTGAACCGACATCGGGTAACTTCGGCAATTTCAACAACAACCCTTTCAACTGGTAGTACGATGAAAAAGATCTTTAAACTCTTCTGCGCAGTGGCAGCCATTGCTGCACTCGCATCGTCCTGCAGTGAACCGAAAGATGAAAAGGGTTTGCAGGACAGCATCAATGAAACCGTGGTTCTGACCGCCGGCTACGACGGTACCCGTACCACCCTCAACGAAAACTTCGCTCCCCTCTGGGAAACGGGCGACCAGCTCTGGGTTTCCGACGGCACGCACCTTGTTTCCGCAGCCGTCGCCGAGGCTGACAACGGCAAGGCTTCCGCCTCCTTCGAATTCACCGGCCTGACCTCCGGCGCCACAGAATACGTCGGCGCCTACGCCGGCAAGAGCGCCAGCGTCGACATGCCGAGTGCAGGGACCTTCAAGGTTACCATCAACAACGACGGCACCTGGAACGATGCACACGTGGCAGTCGGTAAGGCCAACAAAGGCAACATCAAGCTCTACAACGTCTCCACCGCCATCTCTTTCCGTACGGAAGATGCAACGCTCGGCCAGGTCCGGATCTCCGGCCTGATTGAGGACGATGAGTTCCCGGTTATCGCCAACATCAACATGGCCGATACGACCATCACCAACGTGGATGTCGCCACCGAACTCGTTGCAACGCTCAGCGGCGCAGGTACCTACTATGTCGGTTTTTTCCCGGTAGAGGGTATCAGCGGCCTCAAGCTCACGCTGGTTTACGGCAACGGCAACATCAAGGTAATCACCATCAACGGCACCTTCAACTTCAAGGGCAACAACATTCTCGACCTCGGTCTGATCGACGGCCACGAGGGCAAGACCTACAACGTAGTCTCCAAGAACTCCTTCGAGACCGTATCCGGTACGATTGCAGAGGGCTTCACCTACACTTCCTACAAGGGTGACGCCAACACCGCTCCGGCTATCAACGGCGGCGTAATCCGTCTCTATCAGCCGGCATCCGGCAAGACGATCGGCGGTTACATCGAGATCGCTTCCACCGGCGGTGACAAGATCACCGGTCTGCACCTGACCGTAGGCAATAACACCACCGTCTGCGTCGGTATCGACGGTGCGGATCCCGTGTTGGCAGACTCCCTCTCCCTCAAGTACAACAAGGGTCTGAATCTCTCCAACCTCGACTGCGAAAAGGTAACGGTCTACGGTGTTCACCCGAACAGTAACAACCGTCTCTACGTCAAGGGTATCGAGGTAACCTACATCCCGGATGCGCGCACACCGCAGACCCTCTCCTTCCCGAAGGAAGCTTACAATGCAACGGTCGGTACCCCGTTCGAGGCTCCGGTGCTCTCCGGCGCCCAGACTACGGTGACCTACACCTCCTCCAACACGGCGGCCGCTACCGTCAATGAATCGACCGGTGCGATCACCCTGGTTGCAGCAGGTACCACCACCATCACCGCTACGGCAGCTGCCAACGAAACCTACAAGAAGGGCACGGCAAGCTATGAACTGACCGTCGCTGAGGCTTCCGTCGGTGTTGCCGGCATCAAGGCTGCCATCGACCACGATACCAGCACCCCGTTCGCTGCAACCCTGAGCAACGCGATTGTGACCTTCGTCCAGGCCGAGTATCCTTACACTGTTTACCTTGAGGAAGACGGCGTGGGCCTCTACCTCTACAACGCATTCGGAAACGCAGCTTCCACGCTCAAGGTCGGTGACAAGATCTCCGGTACGGTCTCCGGTGCAGGTATCCGTTACAACCCGGCTACGCTTGAAGTTACCTCATTCGACGTTTCTGCAGCTACCATTACGGCCGACCAGACTCTCCCCCTCACGACGGTAACCTGCGCACAGCTCAAGGCCAACTACGCGAACTACGAGTACTGCCGCATCAAAGTGGCCGACGCTACGGTGACTGATGCACTCTCGACCTCAGATCGCGACGGTTCCATTGCACAAGGAACTGATACCGTTATCATCCGCGCCCAGATTGCAAACACAATCGTAGCCGACAAGGGCACGACCGTCGATGTAATCGCTTGGCCGGTCTATTACTACAACTCCAGCGCAAAGACCACGACCAACCAGCTCGGTATCTGGTCTCAGGCTGACATTACCGTCAAGGGTGGCGAAGGATCCATTACGATGGCTGCGACCAAGAATATGACGGTTGGCGGAACCTGGACCATCGGCGCTACCTGCAACTCGGGTGCTACGATTACCTATTCTTCCAACAAGACCGAAGTCGCAACCGTTGACCCGAACACGGGTGTCGTGACCGCAGTGGCAGCCGGCGAGGCTACCATCACGGCAAGCGCTCCAGCAGCTAACGGCTTCACCTCAGCCCAGGCAACCTGCGTCATCACGGTCACTTCCGGTGCCGACGCTACAGTGCTGACCTTTGACTTCTCCGCGAATATCACAGGCTGGAAAGTTGGTAAATCTAATGCCGCAGCCGGGACGTTTAACTACACACTTGATGCTGTAGATTACCCGTTCGTTCTCTCGAAGACAGGCAATGGTATCTACTGCAACAACGGCTACCTGATGATCAACAATGGGGAAACGCTCGGTCTGCCGACCGTTACCGGCAAGAAGCTTACGAAGGTGGTCGCAACCTCCAGTTCTAGCTGCTCCGTCTCCGTCAAAGTAGCTGTCAAGACAACTGCCGGCGCTGACGTAACGGGTGGAACGGCACAGACCTGGAGCACCAAGGGTGCGGATTACACCTACGATCTTTCCGGCACGGAAAACGCAACCGTTTACCAGCTCGTCATTACTTCAGCCAACTGCCAGGTCACGAAACTTGTCCTGACGTTCGAATAATCGCTGAAGGATTTTAATTCCTGCGGGGCGGCTGCACGGCCGCCCCGTTTTTTTTCTACCTTTGCACGGTTATGATCTGGGACATCCTTCTCTT
Source organism: Bacteroidales bacterium (assembly GCA_017450165.1). GTDB lineage: Bacteria > Bacteroidota > Bacteroidia > Bacteroidales > UBA932 > Cacconaster. The sequence continues at coordinate 8,945 of JAFSWO010000055.1, forward strand.
TATCGTGGGTTCCGCGCTCGTCGTATTCGGGGCGGACTGGCTGGTGGACGGGGCTTCGGCTGTCGCCCGCCGCAGCGGACTCTCGGAGTTCGTGATCGGTGCAACGATCGTTGGCATCGGTACCTCGATGCCGGAATTCGTGGTGAGCGGCATTGCCGCCCTCGAAGGCAGCGCCGGAATGGCCGTGGGCAATGTCTGCGGATCGAACCTCTTCAACACCCTGCTGATTCTGGGCGTCACGGCCCTGATCCTGCCGCTGACCTATACGCGCGGCAATATGCGGCGCGACATTCCCCTCTGTATCGGCGTTAGCGCACTCTTTCTGCTGTTCGCCTACCTGCCTGCGGAAGCCCCGGGCATCAGCCGCTGGGAGGGACTCGTGTTGCTGCTGGGTTTCGTGGCCTACCTGTGGTTCAATTTCAAAGCCGGGAAAGAGGTCGGAGAAGAGGAAGAAGTCAAGAAGGAAGCGATGCCCGTTTGGAAGATGATCGTGCTGATTCTCATCGGCCTGGGCGGCCTGATCGGCGGCGGACAGCTCTTTGTGGATTCTGCCGTCAGTATTGCCCATCGGCTGAACGTTCCAGAATCGGTGATCGGCATCACCATCGTGGCCTTCGGCACCTCCCTGCCCGAGCTGGCCGTCTGCGTAGCGGCCGCCGTCAAAGGGCGCGTCCAGATGGCCATCGGCAACATCATCGGCTCCAACATCTCCAATATCCTGCTGATTGTCGGGTTCAGCGCCACCGTCTCGCCGCTCGCCATCGACCCGGTCAACCGCCTGGGTATCCTGCTGGCAGCCGCCTCAGCCGCACTGCTTCTTCTCACGATGTTCCCGCTGAAGCGCCACCGCCTGGGACGCGCCGAGGGCGCCCTCTTCGTCACTCTCTATATCGCTTACATCATCTGGTTGATTATCAACCGATAAGCGCGAGCAAATCCGACACCAGGTAGCAGCTGCCGCTGACAAAGATCAGGTCGCGAGGGCCGGTCAGGGCCTCGGCACGCTCCAGGGCCGCTTCCAGGGTCGGAGCTACCTCCCCGTTCAACCCGCACTCGTGCAGCAGATTGGCCAGTTCCGAAACCGGCAGGGCGCGCGCCGTGGAGGGCTGCGTAAAGATATAGTGCACGTCGCGCGGCAGATAAGAGGAAATCGCCGCCAGGTCCTTGTCTGCCACCACCCCAAGGATGAAGACGATCTCTTCGTATTCACAGGAGATCTTGCCCAGTTGCGCGCGTATCCAGCGGAAGGCGTGGGCATTGTGGCCCGCATCGCAGATGAGCTGGGCGCGCCCCTCTCCGGCCGGACGGAGCATCTCCCAGCGGCCGTGCAGGCCGGTCATCGCGCCGGCGCGACGTACGCCCCCGGCAAGCAGCCCAAGGTCGTGCAGACCGAAGAGAGGAGCCGCCAACGAAAGGGCCGTATCCACGGTGCGCAGATTGCGTTGCTGATACTCTCCGCTCAGGTCCAGTTTCTCCGGCTTGATTCCCAGGAAGGAAGGTTCTTCCTCCGCAAAGAGAATCGGGCTTTCATTCTCCGCCGCCACCCGCTCAAAGACAGGGCGCGTTTCGGGCAGCGTCTCCCCGATCACCACCGGGACGCCCGGCTTGATGATACCGGCCTTCTCCCCCGCCACTTCGGCGAGCGTATGGCCCAGATATTGACAGTGTTCCAGCGAAATGTTGGTAATGACGGAAAGCTCCGGGGAGATGATGTTGGTGGAATCCAACCGGCCGCCGAGTCCCACTTCGATGACGGCGGCATCCACCGCCTCGCGGGCGAACCAGTCGAAGGCCATGCAGGTCGTAATTTCAAAGAAAGATAGTGACTTCTCCTCGAAGTAACCCTTCCATTGCTGTAGGAATCGCTCCACCTCGGTCTCCGGGATCATCTCCCAACCCTCGCGCGTAACGATTTTCATCCGCTCGCGGAAGTCAATCAGATGCGGCGAGGTGTAGAGTCCCACGTGCAGGCCGGAGGCCGCCAGGGCGGCGGCAAGCATCGAACTCACAGAGCCTTTGCCGTTGGTTCCAGCCACGTGGATCATCCGCAGGCTGCGCTCCGGATGGCCCAGCTCCGCGGCAAAGGCGCGCGTAGCGTCGAGGCCCGGTTTATAGGCCCGGTCCCCTATTTTCTGGTAGGAGGGAAACTGAACGAAAAGCCAGTCGAGCAATTCCTTGTAATTCATCCTCATTTTTTACAAAAATGCGTTTGCGAAGTTACCCATTTTTTTCGTAAATTTGCACGTTTTAGTCACGTAGAAATTTATTTAACGCTATTATTATATGACAAAGAGAGTTTACCGCTTCGGCGGGAAGAGTGCCGAAGGTAACGGCACCATGCGTAACGAGCTGGGTGGCAAGGGTGCCAACCTGGCCGAGATGTGCAAGATCGGTATCCCCGTACCGGCAGGTTTCACTATCACCACGGGCTGCTGCACCGAGTATTTCGACCTCGGCGGCAAGTATCCTGAAGGACTGGAGAAGGATGTCAACGCCGCACTGGCCGAGACCGAAAAGATCATGGGCAAGAAGTTCGGTGATCCCAAGGATCCCCTCCTCGTCTCCTGCCGCTCCGGCGCCCGCAGCTCCATGC